>JAILCK010000292.1 GCA_024680435.1 Lachnospiraceae bacterium | reverse complement strand
AGCTCCACTTTTGTCTAACGAGCCATCATCAACCAGGACAATTTCATAATCGGAACAATCCTGTGAAAGCACGCTATTAACGCACTCTTCAAGATACTCTTCCACGTTATAGATTGGAAGTATTATGCTAAATAATGGTTCTTTTTCTAAACTTTCTCCCATTCTTTTTCCCAAATATCCTTTGTGTCAACACCATTAAGCCAAGCAGAAGGGGTAACTACAATTCCTTCCTTCTTTTTATCAAGCATCACACCCCACCAGCTAAATGAGCTGTTTGCCATGATATGATGTTTGCATGAGCTTATAAGATACATGTCTTTATATGAATCACTACCTCTATTGTTATTAAGGATAGTAAACTCTTCATCTTGAAGGACTGCCTTAGCTCTTTCCTCATCATCCGTTATTACAAAAAACTTCGGACTACCGACATGAGCTTTTATATGCTCCACCGCTTTCTTGTAATATTCCTGAGTGCAAATGCCACTATAAAGTTTGTGACCCACATAGTCTCCAAACCTCATGTGAACAGAAACCGATTCGCACCTTCCCATTTCTTCTGAGATGCATTTATTTTCAGCATCGAGGTTTCTTTCAAAATCTATCTCTGAAACCACATCTTCAAACACATCTTCAAAGTATTTCTTGGTTTGCCAATATCCATCGAGTAAAACATTATCTTTTTCAAAAAATATCGGATTAAAGACCTGTCCAAATTCGTCAGAAACTGTTGTTTTCCGCCCCTTAAGTCTGAACATCACTTTATCATAAAGTGTTTCATGTAATTGGCCTAACTTTCTTAATTCTTTCTTAGAAGCTTCTTGAACGATCAACCCCAACTTTTCCAATTCAAAATCGCGTATTTGAAAGTCTGTTCTAAATGCAGAAAGGTCGGCGTATACTTCCTTTCCCATGTGCTTTAATTGCTTGTAAAATGCATATTCAAAAAGTTGATTTCCAATTCCGCCTTGGAATTTTACTATTACCATCTATTGGCCTTTCACAATGGAGGTCACGGCCTGCATCACTCTGCACCCAAACTTTGGACCATTCCATACAGTATACTTAATTCTTTTTTTGATATCTTTCCGTAATACAGAAAAAAAGCCTATGCTATTGCGTCGCAAATAATCCTTAAGCAATGTTGCAAGGCTACCATCTTTACTGCTATTTAATACATCGTATCTAAAAGACAATACCGTCCATAAAATAGCTTCACTTAGATATTGCATTTCAGATTCCGTACCATTTTCTCTATAAAACTCAAGTAATCCATCACAGTACGCTAAAACATCTTCAACCTGTCTTCGGTTAAGGCCACGCTTTGTAATGCTTTCTTTTCTCACTCTATAATAATACAATTTGTCCGCCAAAACAACTATACGGGTCTGTCCCCAGAATGCCTTGGTGGTATATAATACATCCTCATAAACTCGACCTTTGGGGAATTCAAGCCCCGCGATTGCTTCTTTTCTGTATAGGCATTTCCAAACAGAGTAGGTTACATATGGTTCTAGCTTTCCTTCAAACATATGCCGCAAAAGTTCTCTGCCGGTAAATTCGTATTTTTTGCCTGTTTTATCTTCTTTAATATCTTCAGTTTCTGTTTCAAGGAACTCACATAAAGCAATGTTTGTTTTCCCATCTAAAAGTTCTTTATAAAGACTTTCATACATGGTTACATCTATCCAGTCATCACTGTCAACAAATCCTATGCATTCTCCGGTTGCTATGTTTAACCCTGCGTTTCTGGCATCGGACAATCCACCGTTTTCTTTATGAATGACTATGATACGATTATCTTTCTTAGCCCAATCATCGCACTTCTTGCCCGAATTATCGGTTGAGCCATCGTCAACAAGTATTATTTCAAGATTTGAATAAGTCTGATTTACTATGCTGTCAACGCATTTATCTATGTAATTTTCAACGTTATAAACGGGCACTATAACGGAAATCTTATCCACTTAATTTACCTCGCAGACAAATAGTTTGGTCGAATCTTGTCA
>JAILCK010000267.1 GCA_024680435.1 Lachnospiraceae bacterium | reverse complement strand
CAAATTTCATATCATATACTTTCGCAGGAAAGGATGGTTTGAAAGATTATGGAAAAGAAGAAATTATCAACACAGGAAATGGTGATGTGCGCCCTCTTTACAGCACTTTTATGCATTAGCGCTTACCTTAGCATTCCCACACCGCTTCCTATGGCACCTAAGATTACAATGATTAACTTCGTGCTCTTTATAATAGCTTTGTTGTTCCCTGTTGGACAGTCGGTAATCATTGTTTTAGTATGGTTTTTACTTGGAGTTGTCGGAATCCCCGTATTTATCGGAGGCGGGGCAGGAGTAGGATATTTGGTGGCACCTTACGGAGCATACACATGGGCATTCCCTATAGTCGCCCTTGTTTTACCTTTTGTAAGAGGAAAAGAATACAATAGACTCAGATACACACTTACAGCAATTCTTGGTGTGTGCATTATAGATTTGGTTGGAATGTTCTACCTTATGTATTCGATGAAGTATGATTTGGTAACCGGCTTTACGCTCGGTTTCTTACCCTTCATACCTTTAGACCTTTTAAAGGCAGTTATCGCAGCGCAGATTATTCCGGCATTTAAGAAGCTTATGAGAAGATAAATTTCATATAGATAGTAGAAGAAAAAGGATGACGTCAGTCATCCTTTTTTGGTATCTCGTATACGACTTGGTTTCGACCGTGTTCTTTTCCGTAGTAGAGCTTTTCATCGGCTTTTTCGACGATGTGATTAATGTCGCCGTCATCTCCGTCGGCAAGGCCAATGGTAAGGGTCACGCGGATGTCGTTTCCTTCGGAATGAATGGTCATGTTTCTAATAGTTTCCATTAGTGTATCCAAAGAAGAAAATGCTTCCGAAGCAGTGAACTTTGTGAATATAAGCACAAATTCTTCACCGCCCCAGCGGCTTGCAAAGCCTTTTCTTTCCATGAATTGCTTTAATGTCTTTGCAACTTCTTTTAATACATCGTCACCACAGTTGTGGCCGTAAGTATCGTTAACTTTTTTAAAGAAGTCGATATCACAGATTGCTACGCAATAGGGCTCACCTGTTTCTTTGGCTCGCTCTGTAATCTTTGGAACGGCGGAAAGTAAGTATCGCCTGTTAAAAAGACCTGTTAAAGGATCTGTTTCAACGGAGGCCCGGATGCTTTTTTGCATAAGTACGGAACTTCTTGATATTTCTCCAAGCTCATCTTCGCGCCTTAAGTATTTGGTATTTAGCTCTGCCTGAAGGTTTCCTGTTGCTACGTGATTTAAGAAAACCTGTATTGCTCTAAGCACATCCGTTATGTGCTTTGTGGTTTCAAAGGCTATAAATGCAGCCAAAATCATACCGGGAATTGAGAGAGCCAAAATGGGCCAGACGGCTCTTATTACGTTTTTCTTTAAAGAAGCGGTTTCTTTGGCCACTTCTGCTATTCCAAGCACACTTCCGTTTGATGAATATATAGGAACGTATAAAACAATGTACTCTGTTCCCAAAACGTCTATATCTTCATAAAAGGCTTCTTTTTGATTGTATAAAACCTTGTCTACAGTGTCAGAGTTTGCCAAAAGGCCGTTTAGGCGATTCCCCGAGGCTGACTTAAAGGTGGTGTGCACTCTTGTGTTTAAGTAAAGAATAGATAACTGGGTGCCTGTCCTTTGAGAAAGCCTGTCGATGATTGAGTAATCCTCCACTATATTTACATCGCCCTTATAAAGGTCGTAGGTTTCTTCTTCATTTTTAACCAAAGAAAAGTCGCCGGGGTATGCAATGTCATAGGCTAGAAGCATACTCTGGGCCACATCTCTCATGTCTGTTCTTGCTTCCGTATAGATGCTTTTTTTAAAGCGAATATAAGAAAAAATCGTAATTAAAAGCCCAAACACCAATACCGGGAAAACGGCTACATATAAAAGTCTTTTATAAATACCGGTTTTCTTCATACTTCCTCCATTTTAAGAAACATTACTGTATTTACAATAGCACAACCTAGGTAAAAAATCGTTAACTACAAAATATATAATAAATAAGAAGAGATATTTGCGAAAACTGTAACATATTTAATTGCAAAAATCCAGTTCGGGTGATATAACTTAAAATGTTATAAAAATAGGAGAAAAACTGCATGTTTATAATGTTTTTTCTGTGCTGGGTTATTTTTAACCAGGCATTTACTCTTGAAATTGCCATATTCGGAATTGTGATAAGCGCAGCTCTTTATCTTTTCTGCTGTAAATTTATGGGATTTAGCATAAAGAAAGACGTATTTATCGCAAAGAAGATTCCGCTTATTTTAGGTTACATCGGCACCATTTTGGTGGAGGTGTTTAAGGCAAACGTTACCATTATCAAGTTTTTCTTTAGAGAGGGTAAAGTTTCAAGAGAGCCTGTGATTGTGACATTCAAAACATCTTTAAAAACAAAGATGGCAAGAATGCTTTTGGCTAATTCAATCACATTAACACCCGGCACCATTACAGTAAGCCTAAAAGAAGATACATATATGATTCACTGCTTCGATAAGTCACTTGCAAAGGGGCTTAACGACACAGTGTTTGAAAAGAAACTAAAAAAGCTTGAGGAGGGATTTGACGCATGACTATAGAAGCCTTTTGGAATGCCTATTCAAATTTTGCAATCATAGCTTTTATTTTGCTTGGAATAATCGCGGTTCTTTGCTTACTAAGGGCAATAATAGGACCTCGTACCGCAGACAGAGTGGTGGCCATCAATATGCTTGGAACAGTGGCAATGGCTATAATCGCTGTATTGTTTGTTAAATTAAGAGAAGGGTATCTTGCTGACATTTGCTTAATTTATGCAATGATTTCTTTCCTTGCTGTAATTGTGTTAAGTAAGGTCTACGTGGGAGCCTACAAAGAAAAGAAAAAAGCTAAGGAGGAAAAAGAGAATGGAAACAATTAATCTTATCCGTCACATCCTTGGCTGTGG
>JAILCK010000263.1 GCA_024680435.1 Lachnospiraceae bacterium | reverse complement strand
TAAAAGCTGAAAGCCTCCCATTCCTTTGGTTCTAAGCACTGCTTCTATATCTTCTTTATAAAGCTTGCAGGCCAAATCTCCCGAAGCCAAAACATAATCTCTAAGCCTGTCATATACTCCGTGCTTAACCATTTCTTTTTTTATTGCATCAAAGTTTACGGGAAGCATGGTGCCTGTGTATTTATCAATGATATCCACATCCGGGTACACGCAGTACTGTCCAACTTCAAAGGAAGTAAATGGAACGGGGACGGTTTCTTTCATCTTTTCATAATTTACAAAGGTGCCCTTCTCAACCTCATCATGCAAAAACTGAATGCGGGCCTTGTTATGAAGGATTTCAAAAGCGCAAAGATAGTCTTCATAAGGGCTTAAGGGATGGTCAAAATTTGAAGAAAGTGTATAAATGTGACGATTGTCTATGGCCTTTGTTTCAGCGATTATGGTTTCAAGGGCCGCATAATCTCCAAGGTTTTCGTTGCCATTTGAAAAGAAAACAAATGAAGGGTGATTTCCGTAAGTTTTAATTATCTTTAAAGCTTCATCTCTAAAGAAAGAAACATGGGCGTCGTCATCCCCAAATTCAAAGGGCGTTACATCGCGGTTTAGCCATAAAGGCATCTCGATTCCTAAATATATTCCCACTTCATCAGCCGCCAAAAATGCAGCTTCCGGCGGGCACCATGCGTGGAATCTTACATGGTTAAGACCATATTCTTTTAAGATTTTAAAGTGCTTTGTCCAGGTTTCTTTATCCATTGGAGGATAACCTGTAAGTGGATACTGGGCGCAGTTTATGGTGCCTCTTAATGACAAAAGGCGGTCATTTATCCTAAACTCTTTATCCTTTACAAATACGTGTCTATAGCCAAAGCTTTGGGTGTATTCAAAGGATTCTTCATCCGCTTGAAGGGTGACCTTTAACTCATAGAGTCCTGTGTCAAATTCATCCCAGAGCACTTTTTCTGAATCTAAAATCGGGAGTTTAAACCAGTTTCTTTGGCGCTTAGAAAAAAGCTCTATTTCCTGAGTGGTTTCTTTTACCTTTTTACCGTTAGGAAGGGTTATCTCGTATTTAAGCTTCGCTTTCTTTACTTCCAAGGGCACATGCCTGTCGCTGATTGTTACGGTTGCGATTCTTAACTCCTTATCATCAGTAAAGACTTGAACGGATTCAATATGGTTTAGAGGCCTTGAGATTAGCTCCATTTTTCCGATGCACCCGTTCCAGTAGCCCTGGGTGTCAACGCTGTAGCCGCTTGCCATATTTCCTATATGAAGGAGATCCGAATTGTCTATAATAAGCTTAATTTCATGCTTCCCTGAAAGGCTTTTAAAAAGAGGCGCGCCCTCTTCGTTTACTCTATCGCTTATTTTATATATGTGAGGAGTCGAGAGGCCGATTGTCTCTCTTCCCACCTGAACGCCGTCTATATAAAGTTTTGAAGAAATGTTTATGCGCTCAAAGAAAAATGTAAGGTCTGTACCCTCAAACTCTTTTGGAATGTCTATTGTTTTTGTGTAGATAAGCTTTCCGATATATTCATACTTTTCTCTTGGGGCTCTCACGGCTTCTTTTGAATACTCTTTATAGTATTCTGTTTTCTTTCCTATGCCGTTTTCGCATGAAGAGCCGGGAAGCTTAACGTTTTTTCCTATGCTTCCGTCTTCTGATTCGCAAAGCCACTCGCCGCTTAGATCAATTATTTTTTGCATGTAAACCCCCTTAAGGTTTCTTTCTTTTAATATACAGTGAAATTTCTTTCTTTTAAATGTATTTTTATGCTTAAATCTTGCCAATATTGAATTTACTTTGGGTGTATAATGGCTTTATGGAAAAAGATTTGTTTAAGCCAATAAAAGAATATTTCGAAGGCTTTGGATATGTGACGGACGGGGAAGTCTGCGACATCGATCTTTATATGGAAAAGGGCGATAAAAGCGTGAGCGTTGAACTAAAGCAAACCCTTGATTTTAAAGCTGTTGTTCAGGCTACTTTAAGGCAGAAAGTTTCTGATACGGTGTTTATCGGAATCTTCCGCCCAAAGGATTTATTCTCTAAAAGCTTTCAAAATAAAATCTATTTACTTAAGCGCCTGGGCATCGGATTAATCGTTGTCTCAAAGCGCACCCTTGATATTGAAATCGTATCGGAACCTATAGTAAGTGAGCTTTCGAAATATCAGATTTCAAATAAAGATAAGAGATTCAATCTATCAGAGGAATTCCAAAGAAGAAAAATCAAGAATAATGTGGGCGGTGTGCATCGCACAAAGCTCATGACTGAATACCGTGAAAATGCCCTTTTGGTGTTATCTAGCCTCAATGACCTTGGTGGCACAGGTAAGGGAAGTGATGTAGCGAAGGCTTCGGGCGTTTCAAATGCCACCACTATTCTTAGGGATAACTTCTATGGATGGTTTGTAAAGGTGGATAAGGGAATCTATTCTATCGGTAAAGAAGGCAAGAATGCCTTGAAGGAGTACTCAGATACTATAGCAAAACTTAATTCTAGGTGAGCCATATACAATGTTTGTGGAAACGCTCTCGCTCGGGTCTCCGCTTCGCTTCGGTCGGGTCAAAGCCAAGGTCCCCGTCGCACTAACGGCCGCAGGCAATAAAGCTGCCTGCTCACTAAAACTCGATGGACAATAGTCCGTCTCGTTAAGTGCCGACGCTGCGGATGTTCCACAAACATTCGTATTGGCCAACCTTGGTATGTATTTCACTTCAAAATTCCAATTGAAAATAATGTGTCCCTATATGATTATATTTTAGTGAATGGGAGTGATTAGGCGCCCACTTTTGTTGAATTATGTTAACCGCGCGTCTCTATAGCGTTTTTATACCAATTCTGGGAGCAAAATAGGTGTATTTGCCCTGTGTTATGTTAACTTATGCTCCCTATAGATAAATCGATAACAAATTGGGAGTAGAAAATGCCATTTTCTGCTCCCAATTTCGATTTTTTTATGTATAGGGACAATTCAGTCCAAAATCTCCGCCTTTTTTTGCTGAATTACTCCCAAGTCAATGAATTATCTGCTACTGGGACAATCGAATGGAATTTATATAATGAACTTGAGACTTTCCGCAGCCCCGGTGCTTGGCGAGGTAGTATCGAGCCTAGCATCCGCTGGTGCGAGGGGGGAACAAGGTCCGGGGGACCTTGGTTCTGACCCGACCGAAGCGAAGCGTAGACCATAAGCGAGAGCGGGTCGAAAGTCATTATATAAATTCCGTTCGACGCCCACGCAAAAGAGCGGTGGCAGGAACTGCCATCGCTCTTTTCATATAAAAGGAGAGATAAAAACTTATTTAGCACTTTCAATCTTATAAACAAATTTAACTGATTCCTTGGTTTCGCCTTCTCCGGCGTAGGAATCATAGTCTTTTGAAACTTCCTTTACTGTATCAAAGCGCTCTACCATTCCTTCCAAAGTAGTGTTAACAATATCGTTAAGCTTTACAATGCCTTCGTCGTTAAACTGATTAAGTCCGTCTGATAACTGCTTACCTCCGTTTGTAAGAGTTGCGATACCATTAATAAGTTCGGGCATT
>JAILCK010000259.1 GCA_024680435.1 Lachnospiraceae bacterium | reverse complement strand
CGAATTGTTTTTATATAATCCCTCTTAACTTAAGCCTCTTTCTAAGTACCAAAATTCCCACCATAGTTCCAACGGGAATTATGAAACCTATATACATAGGAATTCCGGTTTGAGATACCAGTACGTTAAACACGCCGTGGAAGGTGGTGGCGGCACACAAGAAAGCAACCGTTACGGCAACTCTCAGCCACAATCTGTTCCACAAGTGAAGTAATCCGAAAGCAACAAAGCTAGCGCAAACAACATGCATTGTGCCTGTGCCAAAGCCGCGGATTGCAAGCTCTATAATGTCTTCCGAACCATTCGTCATTAGGAAGCACACATTTTCTAAAGTTGCAAATCCTATCGCTGTCATCATGCATGCATCAAGGATATCGGAAGTTACAGTCGGTTCGAATACAAGAATATAGAAAATTAAAGGAAAGAGTTTCATGATTTCTTCCACAAAGGGAGATATTTCAAGCGATGCAGAGATTACATCCGCTCCCTGTTCGGCAGCAATAAAAGTGCTTATATAAGAAGAAAACAAGCAAGAAGCCATGCCCGTAAGCATGAAAATCATCAAGCGTCTTCCTCTTTCTTTTGTTACCGTTGATGCAATTAATAGCGGCGCCGCAAGGCACATAAAGATGTTCTCGATATTATTCATATTTCACCGCCTTTTTAAGTGCAAACGGTAATGCCAAAAAGACAGACGACATCAAAATATCAAACCAGAAATAAGGATTCATAAAAGTATCGCCCTGCCAAAAGCAAGAAGCCGTCCACATAGCGTATTCCGCAAAACAGAATATGAGTATCGTTATATAAAGAAAAACGCTTTCTTTCTTCTTTTCATTCTTTGCCATGATGAGTGCGTCGACGGATACCCATATTAAAATTCCCATGAGCGTGGCCGATATGATGTTTCCGATTAAATCTCCCCATTGAAGGTAGAAAATACCCATGCCGATTGTAAAAGCAGGAACTAAGAAAAGCCAACGATTATACTTTGCTTTTCGCTCCCCTCTTATTTCAACTACCAAAAGCGAAAGGAAAAGATAGCCCGCATACCAGCCTATGTACGATATATAGGAATACTCGGGAGTTTTTCCGTAAAAAAGCAAATATAACTGCCAATAAAGGTCGCCAAGAAAGCAAACCGCTCCCGCAAGAGTTAAAATAGCCCACTCACGCTTCTTTGTGGCGACAAGTCGGCACGCCGAAAAAGCCGTGCAAAAGCCGGTTGTGACAAGCTGTATTATGTTGTCTATGCTTTCTATAACCGGCATTTTTATTCTCCCTTTTCTTCGTTATCCTGTTTATTCTTAAATTTCATGCAAAAGATGGTAAAGGAACATCCAAGCAAGAAAGCAAGGATTCCGACAACCACAAATTTAAGGGCGCTGTTACCTGAGAGCATGCTCGCTCTCATTCCCTGTGCTCCGGCTTCCGCCACTGAAAAATCAGAAACGGATGCCGCGCTTAAAGAAATGATTATTATTAAAGCAAGGCAACCCAAAGCAGACGCTCCGGTTATCAGTAAAGACTGCTTTCTTTGCTTTTCTTCTTTTAATTCTTTGGCTCTACTATGTATTTTCAAAATACGTTCTTCGTCAGTACGCATTGTCCATTCCCTCCTTGGATAGCTCGGCCCTTAGACTGACCTTAGCCCGCTGCAAGAGTTTATCCACCCTTTTTACAGTTTTCTTCATAACCGAAGCGGTTTCTTTGTAACTAAGACCTTCAAAATAAACAAGGTAAAGCGCTTCTTTTAGCTCAGGGTCTATCCGCTCCATGCAAAGGTTGAGGATGTTTCTTCGCTCTTTATCCGTTATCTCGCTTTCTGTGGTAGTGCCGTTTGAAAGCACTTCTTCCATATCGGATATGTCAAAGCATTCGTGACGAACGCTAAACTTGATTTGATTCATTGCAAGGTTGTGCGCGGTTTTATATAAATACGCCTTAAAGCCGCCCGGTTTTATTGCCGGTTTCTTTACCATGATCCTTGCAAAAGCCTCTATCATTAAATCTTCCGCATCCTCCATGTTGTGAAGGATGTTGTTTAGATAATGAACCAAGGCATCGCCGTAACGAATCGTAAGTTCATCAAAGTTTTCGGTTTCGCCCGCTATGAAGTTAGAATATAATTCGTCGTCCGTTTTTTTCATAATCTTTCTTAATTATACTAAGCAGCGAAAGAAATGTCACTTAAGACTATAAAAGCCCCCGTCCTTTCGGACGAGGGCTTTTGAGTTTAACTCCATTATTTTTTCTTACAATAGATAATGTCTCCGTCATGGCAGATTTCGATGGTGTCTCCTGCAGAGAGTGTGTCCGAAAGCAAAAGCTTTGCGACCTCAGTCTCAATCGTCTTCTGAATGTATCGCTTAAGAGGACGGGCGCCGTATTGAGGCTCGTATGCGTTCTTTGCAATTACATTTAAAGTTTCATCGGAGATGGTTAAGCTAATCTCTCTGTCTTTAAGTCTTTCGGAAAGATCATTTATAACAAGGCGAGCGATGTTAGCCATGTTGCTCTCTGTCAAAGGCTTAAACATAACGATTTCATCAAGACGGTTTAAAAACTCAGGTCTAAATGAGCCTTTAAGTAAGCCCATTACTTCAGCTTTTGCTTCTTCGCTTATTTCGCCGTTAGACTGAATGCCTTCAAGGAGTGCGGGGGCACCGATGTTTGAAGTCATGATTAAAATTGTATTCTTAAAGTCTACGGTTCTTCCAAGTGAATCTGTGATTCGACCATCATCCAA
>JAILCK010000237.1 GCA_024680435.1 Lachnospiraceae bacterium | reverse complement strand
GAACGTGGACTTTATAAGCGCCATTACTGAAACCGATACTAAGTTTGATTTTAAAAATGACTTTGCGGATTCGGGACATCTTAATTCTTCCGGGGCTGTGAAACTAACTAAATGGTTTTATGAAAAAGAGCTAAAGGATTTAGGCTTAAAAAACCATAAGGGCGATGCTAAGTATGATGACTGGAATCAAGATGCCACATATCAGGCATGCCTTAATGTTAATGCGAATATAGAAAAGTTTATTGAAGTAAGTGCCGATTCAGAGGCGGTAGAATCCATTATGAGTTCAGGGCATCTGATTTTTACTTTGGCCTTTAATGAAAATTGGGGTAAGTATCCAATAGTTTCGAATACCCTTAAAAAAATGGGGTACAAGGATGCGGATTTTAAGAACGGTGGAGTGATAGTGCTTCAAGGAAACAATGTGCTGCTTGTACATGACGGAATCGGTGAAAAAGAAAAGACGTTCAACTATGACAGATACACATCCCTTAAAGTATCGGGGAATGGGGTCTTTATTGACACTGTAAAGATAGGGACTAAAGAGCTTCTTTCGGAAGAAGCAAACGTATCCTTGATGCTTTGGGATATAAACGTTAAAAAGCCAATCCTTGAGAAGGATTACCATTAAAGATGCCAACTAACAACATATGTGATAAAATAGGCTCGAAAGTTTTTAAAGGAGAATAAAATGAAAAAAGCAATTATAACAGGTATAACAGGACAGGATGGTTCATACCTTGCAGAACTATTAATCGAAAAAGGATATGAAGTGCACGGACTTATTCGCCGTCACTCAACCATGTATTCAACTGAAAGAATCGATCATTTAATCAATGATTCTTCCATAAACGAAAAGAAATTATTTTTACATTTTGCAGATACTACAGATTCATCGAATTTGGTTTCTCTTTTTACAAAGATTATGCCAGATGAAGTGTATAACCTTGCGGCACAGTCTCACGTAGGCATTTCTTTTGAGGTACCTGAGTATACAGCAGATGCAACAGGTGTATCCACATTAAAGATTTTGGAGGCCCTTAGAATTGCAAATCCTAAGTGTAAGTTTTATCAAGCTTCCACATCAGAACTCTTCGGAGGCCTTCCGGAAACTGCTCCTCAGAGTGAAAAGACACCTTTCTACCCTAAGAGCCCTTACGGAGTGGCAAAGCTTTATTCTTATTGGATTACAGTAAACTATAGAGAAAGCTACAACATTTTTGCTTGTAACGGTATTTTATTTAACCACGAATCTCCAAGACGTGGCGAAAACTTTGTAACAAGAAAAATCACTCTTGCAATCGCAAACATTTTGGCAGGAAAGCAGGAAAAGCTTTATCTTGGAAACATGGATGCAAAGCGAGACTGGGGATTTGCGGGAGACTATGTTAAAGCAATGTGGCTTATTTTACAGCAGGATAAGCCCGATAACTACGTAATTGCCACAAACGAGACTCACACTGTAAGAGAGTTTGTACAGCTTGCATTTAAGAAAGCAGGAATTGAGCTTAAGTTTGAAGGCGAAGGCGTAAATGAAAAAGGTATCGATGTAAAGACAGGCAGAGTGCTTGTGGAGGTAGATCCTAGATTCTTTAGACCTGCAGAAGTTGACCTCCTTTGGGGCGATTCTTCCAAGGCTGAAAAAGAGCTTGGATGGAAGAGAGACGTAAGCTTTGAAGGTTTGGTTGAAATGATGGTAGAGTCCGATTTAAAGAAAGTCGGAGTAAAATAGGCAGGTTAAGGGAATATGGAACAAAGAGATTATAGAATTCAAAAGTCAGATAAAATATTTGTGGCAGGCCACAGAGGACTTGTGGGAAGTGCCATTGTAAGAAGCTTAGAAAGACAGGGCTATAAAAACATTGTAAAGAGAACCCATAAGGAGCTTGATTTAATGAATCAGGCAGCAGTATATAAGTTCTTTGAAGAAGAGAAGCCTGATGTTGTGGTGCTTGCCGCTGCAAAGGTAGGAGGCATAAACGCCAATCAGCTAGCCCCTGCTTCTTTTGCTTATGAAAACATGCAGATTCAGTGTAATGTAATAAATGCTTCTCATGAAAACAATGTAAAGAAGCTTTTATTCCTTGGAAGCTCATGCATATATCCTCGTATGGCTCCCCAGCCTATCCCCGAGGATGCACTTTTGACAGGACCTTTGGAACAGACAAACGAAGGCTATGCCATTGCAAAGATTTCAGGTCTTAAAATGTGCCAGTATTATAAGCGACAGTATGGAGACGATTTTATAAGCTGCATGCCTACAAATCTTTACGGACCTTACGATAACTACGATTTAAGCGGTTCACACGTAATGCCCGCCATGATTAGAAAGTTCCACGATGCAAAGGTCAATAACTTACCTTCCGTAGAACTTTGGGGCACCGGTTCACCACTTCGTGAATTCTTATACGTAGATGACATGGCTGATGCATGCGTATTCCTCCTTGAAAACTATTCAGGAGAGCAGCACGTAAACATCGGTACAGGCAAAGAAGTCACTATCAAATATCTTGCCGAGCTCGTTAAGAAGACCGTTGGCTACGAAGGTGAAATCGTTTGGAATTCAGACATGCCAGACGGGACTCCACGTAAACTCTGCGATGTTAGCAAGCTTCATTCGTTAGGTTTCATGCACAAGATTGAACTTGAGGAAGGCGTGAAATTAGCCTACGAATGGTTCAAGGAAAATGTAGATAAAGCCAGGTTGTAGAATTCTTAAACAGTGCTTCAGTGAATTATATGTTGGGGGTGAAACACAACCATAGCATCCGTTGCTGCGAGGGGGACCAAGGTCCAGTGGACCTTGGTTTTGACCCGACCGTAGCGAAGCGGAGACCCGAGCGAGAGCGGTGCGAAAACCAATATATAATCCATTGAGGCACGTCAGGAAAGGAAAACATGAGATTTAGTGCAATTGTACCTTGCTACAACGAAGAAGAGAATGTAGCGGACTTTTACAACGAAATATTGAAGCAAGAGGAATACCTCAAGTCAAATTCCTTGGAGTTTGAACTTATCTATGTAGATGATGGTTCGAAAGATAACACTGCAAAAGAGGTTAAGGCGCTTATTGAGAAAGATAAAAGAGTGCACCTCATATCGTTCTCGAGGAACTTCGGCAAAGAGGCTGCGATATATGCGGGGCTTCAGAATGCGAAGGGTGACTTTGTGGCGATTATGGATGCTGACTTGCAGGATCCCCCGGCGCTGCTTCCTCGAATGTTTGATGCCGTTTTAAAGGAAGGCTATGACTGCGCTGCCACAAGAAGAGTAAACAGAAAAGGTGAGCCTCCTATAAGATCGTGGTTTGC
>JAILCK010000220.1 GCA_024680435.1 Lachnospiraceae bacterium | reverse complement strand
TTCCTACTCACTTACACTGTAGCCCTTTCCGCTGCTTCCTTCAATTGTAAGTTCTCTAGTGTAGGTATTTCCGTCATAGCGGTTTACGTCATTAAAATCTATGTCTATATCAAGTGTGCCAAGCACTTCGTTTTCTTTGCCGCAAATATCCACTAAAAGCTTTGTGTTCTTTATGCCGGCGAGAGTAAAACCGTAGGATTCGGGCGTGAATTCAAAACCGATAATCTCTCCGTCTTTAAATTTTGAGCCATCCGCATTGCAGGTTCCCTCTGTTAAAAGTGGCTCTCCATCTGCAATTATTGACACGGACACGGAATAAATCTCGTCATCTACGCTATTTTTAATCTTTAAAACCACGTTGTCGTTAACGTAAGAAGAAAGCAAATTGCCAAAAACGCCTCTTGTGTAAAGCCCAAGCTTTTCTACCAGCTTCTGAAGGTCTGCAGGAGATTTGACGCTCTCTTTTATATCCTCTCCTACAAGATTTGAAGCCTCCTCATTTGTGATTTTAAAGGTCTCTGTTTTTTTTGCGTTTCCGGTTTCAATAGTATATTTTATTTCCGTGTATCCTAGGTTATCAACCATTGCCAAAAGCACAGCGCCGTATTTACCAAGCACAGCGTTTATTTCTTCTGCCGACTTATTGTAAAACACGCTTCCTGATTTAATGGTCCAACCGTAGGGCTCCTCAGAAGTGTGAAGTTCGCTTGTAAATTCGCCAAGAAATTCCTGCATTCCCAAAGCACGTGCCAGGTTTACATCCGCGCTTGCATCTCCCACATATTTATTCTTCATGCCGTAAATACGCTCAATCTCCGGAGACAATTTAACGCCCTGCTGCCATATAAGTTTCCCATTAAGGTAAACTTCCGAAACAGTTTCTTGGGCTACGTATCTTTCTTTGCACTCTCCCGAACCCGAAAAAAGCACAAGGGCTTCTTTTACCGTAATATTCAATGCTCCGTTATCTTCCTTAAAAGAAACTCCGACAATTTTTCCCGCGGAATTTGAAAGGCATCCCTCAAACGTTACGGTTTTATCGGTAACGTCTATGTCATAGGCAATCACATTTGGATTGCACTTTGCGCCTACCACAAACACACGAAGGAATACGCACAAAAGAAAAACTGCTGCAGTAATCAAAATGCCCATACCCACTGCTTTTCTTGATTTTTTCTTTTGCTTTTTCAAAAATTCCACTTCTTTTGCGTCATTATCGTTATAGGTTTTTTCAGGCTCAAGCATTCTTTCGTAGGCTTTTTTACATTCCTCGCACTCTGAAAGATGCTCCTTTATAAATTCATTTGTAACATCACTTGTTAGACCGTCTATGTAGGAAGGAAGCAAATCCTTCACCACTTCGCATGGTATATTATTCTTCATCGTTTTCTATCTCCCTTCTCAGGCTTTCCTTACCTCTGTAAAAAGAAACTCTGGCCCAGTTTTCACTTTTCCCTAATATCTCACCGATTTCTTTAAACGAAAGATCTCCGAATATTCTTAAATAAAGGATTTCTCTGTATGGTTCTTTTAGGATGTGAAGCTTCTTTAATAGTTCAAGCCTTTGTTGCTCCTCCACCGCCTTGGTCTCAGCCGAAGCCTCGGATGCCACCTTATCAAGGACCGATATTTTTTCTCCCTCCTCAGTTTCGACCTCGAGAGGTTCGCTCATCCGATGCTTTCGCAAATAGGCCATCAGCTGATTTTTCGCAATAGCACAAAGCCACGTGGTAACAGAAGACGAGCCATCGTAACGATCGATGCATTTAATTGCCTGATAGAACGTTTCCTGCGTTACTTCTTCGGAAATTTCCGGATCATGGGTCCGAGACATCAAGAAACTGTATACGTTTCCCGCGTACTTTTTATATATCTCTTCGACGTTCAATCGCTCTCCTCCTTTCCTTGTACTATTGATTAATGTCGGGATTTTTCATTTCGTTACAAAAAAAATAACTTTTTTTATTATATCTCATATTGGGCAGGATTATTGATTCGAAAACGCAAAAACACTCCACTACCTTTAAGTAATGAAGTGTTTGAAAATGCATATGGCGACAATAAAGTTTTCCTCATACGTGTAATGATACGGTATTTTTGCGAATTGTCTTGCTTTCTTTATACTTCAAAAGCCCATTTACCGCGTCTGAAAATAGGAACGGTTTTGCCGTCAAATGTGACTGCATCGATATCAAGGCCTTCATAGCCGATCATGAAGTCAACGTGCTCCATGGAATCGTTGATGCCCATTTCGCGGCATTCTTCGATTGTCTTGTTTTCATAGCCACGGATAGTGTTAGTAAAGCCCATGCCAAGTGCCAAGTGGCAGGCGGCGTTTTCATCAAATAAGGTGTTGTAAAACAGTAAGCCTGATTCTGAAATGGGTGAATTTACGGGAACAAGAGCACATTCGCCAAGGTAAGCTGCGCCTTCATCCTTTGAAATCATCTTTTCTAAAAGAGACTGGTTCTTTTCGGCCTTTACTTCCACTGCTTTACCGTTTTCAAAGCGAACTGAGAAGTTTTCGATAAGTTCTCCGTTGTAAGATAAGGGCTTTGTGGAGTACACGATTCCTTCGGCCTTACCGCGCATCGGTGATGTGTAACATTCTTCGCTTGGAATATTTGCGTTAAAGCCGATGTTCTGAAGGCTGATTTCGCGACCGCCCATGAAGGTGCCTTCAGGAATCATGCCAACAGTAAGGTCTGTACCGTTATCACCTTTATAGTGAAGCTCTTTTATGCCAAGGTTATTTAAGTAATTGCATCTGTCTGCCAATTCTTTATCGTGGTCTTCCCATGATTTAAGAGGGTCTTCCGTTACGCGGGATGTGTAAAGAATTGCTTCCCAAAGCTTTTCAATTGCCTGCTTTTTAGAGAGGTTCGGGAATAGTTTCTTTGCCCATGCGGCGCCGGGAACTGCTGCTACGCACCACTGGTATCTGTTTTCCATCTTGTCCCAGTAAGGCTTTTCGATTGGCCATTTCTTTTGCTCTGCCTTTGCAATCTTTTCTTGGTTAATTCCCTTAAGTCCGTCGGGGTCTTCTGAATCTAAGTAGATTCGGCAGGGAAGCACGTCCACATAGTGCTGAAGCTTTGCCTTTTCCCATTCTGTCACCGTTCCCATTGTGGTAACACTCTGGTGGCGCACATGAATCTTTTGAAGAGGCTGATAGTGAAACTCCACTCTAACTAGCTTTGCGCCTGCTTTGTAGCATTCATCCACCAAAAGCTCAATGAACTTGGGCTGGTCTAGGTCACATATAATCACTACTTCCTGGCCTTTTTGAATGTTGACGCCGGAGCGTGCGATTAGGTTTGCGTATTTGCGTAATTCTTTTATTTTCATGGTTGGGTCTCCTTTTTCTAGTTGCATGTTTTTGAATATAGAATGGTGTTTCTTCTCACCTGTAATACCTAATTATTTGTTTTTGTTATGCCTGTTGACATGAATCAATTAAAATAATAAGATTTAACCAATGGTTATTTTTTGTTGATTGTTTTACTATAGTATTCAAGTAATCGTGCGATTTGCTGAGAATCATCTTTTGATATCATCTGCACTAATTCAAACAGCCCGGCGCTCTCTTCTTTAGTTATTAGTATCTGATCCGGATCGGGCAAATCGGTTTCACCGGTCAAAAAACCTACAGAAGTATTTAACGTAAGCGCTATAACTCGAAGCATTTGAGCTGATGGAGCGCGCACCCCCTGCTCGTATCTTAAGTATCCAATCGGAGAAAGGCCTAGAAGTTCTGCTGTCTGAGTCTTATTGAGTTTTTGCTTCTCTCTCGCACTAATTAAGCGCTCCGGAATCAGTGTAGTCTTCATCATTTTGCTCCATACACGTTTTCCTCTATGGTAGCACATAAAATTTATATATGAAAAGGGAATTTAAGTAAATATGATTAATGAAGCTTTAGACTTTAATAGTGAAAGTAACAATACGGAGTCAAAAATTCATGGCACCCCCGGAAACGAAGGATATTATCTTGATGAAAATGGGGTAGTCATCATTGAAGATATCGCATATTCGAGAAATCGTGTAAAAAAGAGTTTCTCCGCTGTAAGAAAAGAAGTAAAGAATTATCTCAAACAGCTAAATGGTGTTCGGGTAATTATTAAAGCAGATAACCGACTTGTAATCTTTGATAGTAATACCGCAAAAGAGTATATGGGTTCTGTTGATACAGAGCTTTCCACAAGAGATGAAAAGAGGAATAAGGCAAACTTAACGCGAGGCATAATCAGGATAGTTGAAAGAGCTTCAAATCCCAGATGGCGGCCCAACACAAAAGCAAAACATGTTACTGATGCTAAGAGAGGATTCACTTATTATGAAGTTCGGTTTGGTTTTCTGGCTGACGGAACCACTTACTACTACAAAGGATTATTAATAATCCGAATGGATGCAGATGGAAAAGATTATGTCTATGATGTGACAAGCATTCAACACATAAGCACAAAAAGAGAGACAAACCACTCCGCCACAAGTCAAGCGAATCAATCACGGTCTGTCTCTCTTTAAGAAAAATATACCATATGAATTACATATAATCAACCGAAATATATCCATTCGGTAAAATGGAATCTTTATAACCCCGTCCCCTGGGGCCACTTTGACGCAAATTAAAAGGAGCCAATCGGCTCCTTTTTTGCATGTGCTTATCTTACCAAATACTGATTCTCTTATCAGGCGCAATATACATCTTATCTGATTCTTTAACATCAAATGCTTCGTACCATTCTTTAAAGTTTCTCGGAGCCATGTTTGCGCGAAGGGTGGCGGGAGAATGTACATCGTTTGCAAGTAAAAGCTGAATGTATTCTTCCTTAGCCTTCATGCACCAAACTCTTGCCCAGTTTTTAAAGTAGGCCTTAAAGTTGGCATCTGATAAAGTGTGCATGATTTCAAGAGTCACGCCCATACCGCCGTTGTCAGCGATATTTTCACTCACGGTAAGCTCGCCGTTTACCTTTCCTCCGTGGAATTCAATGCCGTCAAACTGCTCGATCATGTCCTTTGTGAGAGCCTTAAATGCGGCAAAGTCTTCTTCGAGCCACCAGTTGTTTAAGTTACCGTTTTCATCGAAGTTTGCACCGTTGTTATCGAAGGCATGTGAAATTTCATGTCCGATAACAGCACCGATACCGCCGAGGTTTTCACTTTCTAATTGAGAAAGTGAATAGAAGGGCTTTTGTAAAATAGCTGCCGGGAAGGTAATGTCATTTGCCGAAGGATTGTAGCAAGCATTTACCATGTGACCGGGCATCACCCATTCTGTTCTGTCAACAGGCTTATAAAGTTTATCGATCATGTCTTTTTTCTTAACGGCTCTAATCTTACATACAGATTCATAGAGAGAATCCGATTCTTCAAACACAAGCTCTGACCAGATTTTACGGATTTCATCGGGATATCCCATCTTTACAACGATTGTTGAAAGC
>JAILCK010000138.1 GCA_024680435.1 Lachnospiraceae bacterium | reverse complement strand
AAACAAAAATGCTTTATTGTCTCCTATTAAAGGAAGAGCTCCCTTTGTTGCTGTGTTAATCACAATTAATAACACATATAAGAGCAATATAGCTCCAACTGCGATAAGCGATATTTTCACACCTTTTTCTTTTATCACATTAGGATACTTTGCCTTATTTAGCTTACAAAGCGAAAAGAAAAATCTGAGTGCTATAAATAAAACTAAAAGAATGTAGGGAACAGGCCCTTTAATAAAGATTTCTCCGATACTTCCAACCATTGTTCTCTTAACTTTAAAGACGGATTCAAGAAGTATCACAGTAAACTCTGCCGCCACAAATAAAAGCATTACGTTACAAAACTTTATCATGTCCTCTTCGCTCTTAAGTGACAAAAGGAAAAGCACAAACATTATCGCCACAAACGCAAACACGATACTGTCGGATGCATTTACAAGCACGAGGAAGTTTGATATGTATACACAGACTCCAAGAAGCACTTTTACCGGTTTTTTCTTGGAAGCTAAAAACAATCCAATAAATATCGGTGCAAGCACGGATTGATATCCCGCAAACCAGTTTATATTTCCGATTGTTGATAAGAATGAGGGATTTGCCCCTTTAATTTCCACAGGGTAATATCCGTATCTATTAAAGATTCCGAATACAAATATTCCCATTGTGGCTATAAGAATGGGGATCCAGATAAGATGCGTGTACTTAAAAAATCTTGAAGCCGCAAAATACATGCCAACCATAACGAGTATAAGCACCAAGCCTATGCACCAGCCTTTTGTGCCCCATAGAGGTCCTTCATAAAAGAAAGAATCTCTCTCATCATTGATTCCGATGTTTTTATAAGGAGATGCAAAATAAGAAATTGTAGATATCAAAAGAAACAAAAGCATATTAATATCTAATTTTGCAAGGGGTTTATATTGGCTTATCTCTTCAGAATTCATCCCCCATGTAGCAAAATAAACAAGCACAAATACGCCTATTGCAATGGCGCTGTATTTCGATATTGCAATCAAACATTTGAATTTATACGTCACAAGCAAAGTAAGCCCATCGTGCATATACAACGGAAAGATTGTAAAATACGCGATAAGCGATATAGCTATAAGTACTGTTCCTATTATTCCAAGCCAATTTCCCCAAGTTCTTTTTTTCACGTTTCTATCCTCAAATTCCCTTAATTCGTAATTATATCGTTCAATTTATTATATATCTTTCGTTTTATTATAGAATAAAGATACTTATTTGAAAATGTTTGATATCATTTAAATATCAACAAATTGTCTTTCTTTTCGGAAAGGAGTATCTATGAATAGTCAAGTTATGCACAGATGTCAAACCGCTAAAGTAAAAGTAGTGGATAAAACAGGTAAAGCACTCGCAAATACAGCTGTTTCTTTTAATCTTACCAATCATGAGTTTTTATTTGGATGCGGTGGTTTTGACGCTCTCCCTTTAACGAGTAATCAAAGTGTTGATAAGCTTCCTAAATTTGACAATGAAGAGCTTAAAAAAGCATTTTTTAAAGATAGAATGGATAAATGGTTAGGCCTTTTTAATTACGCCACCATTCCTTTTTACTGGGGTGGTTACGAGCCTACCGAAGGCGAGCCTTTATTTGAAAGTCGTTATAACGCTGCAAAGTTTTTTATAGATCATAACGTAAGCGTAAAAGGACATCCTCTTTGCTGGCACACCGTTTGCGCAGACTGGCTTTTAAAATACGATGACAAGACAATAATGGATAAGCAATTGGAGCGTATCAATCGAGATGTTACGGCCTTTAAAGGAATCGTAGACAAATGGGATGTAATTAATGAAACCGTAATAATGCCCTCTTTTGACAGATATGACAATGCTGTCACTAGAATTTGTAAGCGTTACGGTCGCATTCCTCTTATTAAAGAAGTTTTTGAAGCTGCTCATTCTGCCAATCCTAGCGCTTTACTCCTTATTAACGACTTTAATCTTTCGGATGAATATAAGAAAGTAATAAGCGATGCTTTGGATGCAGGTGCAAAAATAGGCGCTATCGGCCTTCAATCTCATCAGCATCAGGGCTACAAAGGGCTTCCTTGGTTTGAAGCTGCTATAAATCGCTTTAAAGAATTCGGTCTTCCTATTCACTTTACCGAGAATACTCTTATTTCCGGAGACATTATGCCTTCTGATATAGTGGACTTAAATGATTATGTGGTTGACGAATGGCCCTCTACTCCTGAAGGAGAAGAAAGACAGGCAAAGGAGTGGGAAGAAATATATGTACGCTTGTTTAACGAACCTTCTGTTGAAGCAATAACAGGATGGGATTTTGCAGACGGCGCATGGCTTAATGCTCCAAGCGGAATAGTGCGTGCCGATAATACATTAAAGCCAGTATACCATGTTCTTAAAGATTATATACACAAGACTTGGTCTACAAATGAAACCCTTGTAACCGATGAGAATGGTTTTGTGACCTTAACAGGTTACAGAGGTTTTTATGAAGTTTCATCTCCTTCTTTAAA
>JAILCK010000116.1 GCA_024680435.1 Lachnospiraceae bacterium | reverse complement strand
CGTTACACACGACCAGGAAGAAGCTATGAGCATTTCTGATGAAATCGTTGTTATGAAGGACGGCGTAGTGCAGCAGATGGGCGTTCCCCAGACAGTTTACCAGGATCCCGCAAACTTGTTTGTTGCAAAGTTCTTAGGTACTCCTCCCATCAACGTATTTACAGGTAAAGTTTCAGGCGGTGCTTTATACATAGGTTCAGAAAAGATTATGGCAACACCCGGAGTTACAGATCAGGACGTATACGTAGGTATTCGTCCCGAAGGTTTTGTGGTAAGCGATAACGGCGTTTTGACATGTGACTTTAGACAGGTTGAGACAATGGGCGGATTCATGAGTGTTGTTTCAACTCACGAAAATTCAGAAAACCCCATCATTCGTTCCACAGTTACAGATGATGTTAAGATAGCCGAAGATGCTAAGACTGTTAAGTTTGATATTAAGCCCAATAAGATTTATATCTTCAACAAAGAAACCGAAGAAAGAATTCGTATTGAGGGGTAATAAGAATGGTTAACAGTAAACATCAATGGAAAGCATGGATATATCTGGCACCTGCAATCGCAGTATTGCTTGTGTTCACCGTATGGCCCATCTTTAACACTGTAAGAATGGCTTTCCTCGAAAACTACAGTGGCTTAGAGGCGACAAACGGAGCAACATTCTCCTTTGGCGTGGGCAACTTTGTTAAGGTTTTAAAGTATAAGCGTTTCATAAGCTGCTTAAAGAACACAATGATTCTTTGCGTGCTTACGGTTCCCATTTCCACAATCCTTGCACTTTTGATTGCGGTTGGCTTAAACTCCATAAAGCCTTTACAGAAAATCTTACAGACGATTTTCTTTTTACCTTACGTAACCAATTCAATCGCCATCGGTATGGTATTTGCGGCAATGTTTAACATTGTAGGTGCATTCTACGGAACCGAGAACGAACTTATCGTTACTGCGGGTATTATCAACAATGTAATTGAATTTTTCGGGGGCACTCCCGTAAACTGGATAAACTACGGTTCACAGTATTCCGCAAATATCGCGGTTATGACGGTTTATATAGTGTGGAATGCACTTCCCTTTAAAATCCTTGTATTGCTTGGCGGACTTCAAAGCATAAACAAGCAGTACTATGATGCGGCAAGAGTTGACGGTTCTTCAAGACGTCGTATTTTTGCACGCATTACGGTTCCGCTTTTGTCCCCCATGCTTGCCTATGTTGTAATCACAGGATTTATCGGCGGATTCAAAGAATATACTTCAATCGTTGGTATATTCGGAGAAAACATGGGACCTGCGGATGATGCGGGACGCTTAAATACAATGGTTGGTTTCATTTACGATTCCTTAAGTACAAACAGCCAGGGCCGTGCCAGTGCGGCAGCTTTGATTCTTTTCGGAATTATTCTTGTAGTTACTTTGCTTAACCTCTATGTAAGCAAAAAGAAAGTACATTACTAGGAGGTGGCTGTATGAACGACGTAAAAATGGAAACAATGAGCGAAAAAGATATGCGAAGAGTTGCAATAAGACAGGCTATTGTTAAAGGTCTTGTTAAATTCGGCGTGTATGCATTTTTGATTATAATGGCACTTATCGTTTTGTTCCCTTTCTATTGGATGATTAACTCATCCTTAAAGACCTTGGACGAATACAGAATGAGCGTGCCCACATTCTGGCCTCACAAAGTTATGATTTCTAACTATGCATCGGCCTATAAAACAGCCAACTTAGGTAAGCTTTTTGTAAACACCGTAATTGTAGGCGTGGTATCCACAATCCTTTCTTTGGTTATTACGGTTCTTTCGGCTTTTGCCTTTGCGAGGCTTGAATTCAAGGGAAAAGATATGTTGTTTGCAGGCTTGCTTGCAACAATGATGATTCCCGGTGAATTATTTACAATTACAAACTACGGTACAGTTACTCAGCTTGGATGGACAAATACCTACACAGTATTGATTGTTCCTTTCCTTGTAAGCGTATTCTATATTTATTTACTTCGTCAGAACTTTTTGCAGATTCCAAATGAGCTTTATCTTGCTGCAAAAGTGGACGGAACCAGTGATTTAAAATATTTGTGGAGAGTAATGATACCTTTGGCGCTTCCCACACTTATTTCAATCACAATCTTAAAGATGATGGGAGCGTGGAACTCCTACATCTGGCCCAGACTTGTTGCCAACGATGAGGCTCACCGACTTATCACAAACGGTTTAAGAAACGCATTCACAGAAACTACGGGTGATGTAAACTACCCCGTACAGATGGCAGCGGTTGCACTTGTATCACTTCCTTTGTTCCTTGTATTTGTATTCTTAAGAAAATACATCATGCAGGGCGTAAGCAGAAGCGGTACCAAGGGTTAATTTTGTTAACAAATCAGGGAAGTGTGATTTTTACACTTCCTTGAAAAGTTATATATTTTAGGAGGATAAACCAAAATGAAAAAGTTTTTATCAGTGTTGCTTGCGGCTTGTCTTTGCCTTTCTTTGGCAGCTTGCGGTAATGCAAAAGACGGCGCTAAAACAAACGCCAAGTCTAACTTTGATGTTCCCGCCGGCGGATACGACGGAAGCGATGTAACAATCAAGTTCTATCACACAATGGGTAGCAACTTGACAGATGTATTAAACATCTATATCGAAGAATTCAACAAACTTTACCCCAACATTCACGTAGTAAGTGAACAGGTAGGTAGCTATGATGACGTTAGAGAACAGATTTCAACAGAAATCACTGTTGGATCACAGCCTAACATTGCATACTGCTATCCCGATCACGTAGCTCTTTACAACATTGCAGGTGCTGTTGCAACACTTGACAGCCTCATTGACAGTAAAGAAGAAGTTACAAGAGCAGACGGCACAACAGAAGTTCTTGGTTTGACAGACGAACAGAAGGCAGACTTCATTGAAGGTTACTACAATGAAGGAAGACAGTTCGGTGACGGACTTATGTACACAATGCCTTTCTCAAAGTCAACAGAAGTTCTTTACTACAACAAGACTTTCTTTGATGAAAACGGTCTTACAGTTCCCACAACATGGGATGAAATGGAAGCTGTATGTGCAAAGATTAAAGAAATCGACCCTGAATCAATTCCCATGGGTTATGACTCAGAAAATAACTGGTTCATCACAATGTGCGAACAGCAGGGATCTGCTTACACAAGCGCTTCAGGCGACCACTATCTTTTCAACAATGCTGAAAACAAGACATTCGTTAAGAGATTCCGTGAATGGTACCAGAAGGGCTACATCACCACACAGAAGCTTTACGGAGCTTACACATCAGGTCTTTTCACAGCTGATAAGGGTGTAAGAAGCTACATGTCAATCGGTTCTTCAGCAGGTGCAACTCACCAGCGTCCCGCAGCTGATGCAGAGGGCAATTATCCTTTTGAAGTAGGTATTGCTACAATTCCTCAGCTTAAGGCAGATGCTCCCAAGGTTATTTCTCAGGGGCCTTCAGTATGTATCTTCAAAAAGTCCAACCCTCAGGAAGTTGTTGCTTCTTGGTTGTTTGTAAAATACTTAACCACAACAGTAGAATTCCAGGCTGAATTCTCAATGGCTTCAGGTTATGTTCCCGTACTTAAGTCAGTTGCCACAAACCCTGTATATGCAGAGTTTATCGGAAAGGCTGACGGCGGCACATACATTTCAGCTCAGTCTGCAAAGGTTTGTCTTGATCAGGAAAAGGCATATTACACATCACCTGCATTCAACGGTTCTTCAACCGCAAGAGATCAGGTTGGTGCACTTTTATCCAAGTGTCTTGCAGGCGATGATGGCGGAGACGTAGATAAGTTTATCGACAAGGCATTCCAGGATGCTATAGACGAATGTGAGTACAATGGCTAATATTAAGTTTTTAAAGAAATCAATTTCATCATTGTTTCTTTGCACAGCCCTTGTTTTAGGACTTTGTGGCTGTGACCCTTCAGAATCAAGCGTAGCAAGTACGCCCGCTTCTAAAGGCGAAGAGACGAGTACGGTTGAAGTAATCGCGCCCTTAGACGTTGCAAAAGACCTTAAACTTGATATGTCCTCAGACACACTTAAGGAAGAAGTAACGGTTGAAAACTTTGTGGACGGCGATACCGTACACTTTAATGTACCTAAGACTATTTCAGAGGATGGAGTATTAAAGGCAAGATTCTTAGCCGTTAATACTCCGGAATCTACCGGAAAAGTGGAAGAGTACGGAAAAACAGCTTCTCTTTATACAAGAGGAAAGCTTGAAGCGGCAACTTCAATCATTATTGAATCAGACGATTCTAACTGGAATTTAGATTCAACAGGCGGAAGATATCTTGTCTGGGTGTGGTATAAAACCGACGATTCTTCCGAATACAGCTGTTTAAATGTTGAGCTTTTACAGCAGGGCTTGGCAAGAGCATCATCTTCTTCTCAAAACAGATACGGTGATACATGCACAAAGGCCATTCAGGCTGCAAAAGAGGCAAAGGTCGGCATTTACTCAGGCGAAAAGGATCCAAATTTCTTTTACGGTGATGCTATCGAACTTGATTTAAAAGAGTTAAGAGCTAACGTTAAAGACTATGTGGGCTCCACAGTTGCTTTCGAAGGCGTTGTAACAAAGAACGGAAACAACGGAGTGTACGTAGAAAATTACGATCCGGATACCGACATGTATTACGGTATTTATGTTTATTACGGTTTCGGACTTAGCGCTGAAGGCGTAGACATACTTAAAGTAGGTAACCGTTCAAGAATAGTGGGAACAGTTTCTTACTATGAAAACGGCGGAACATATCAGGTTTCGGGTTTAACATACAGAGCCATGAAGCCCGATGACCCCGGAAACATTAAAAAGATAAGCGAAGGAAACGAAGCAGCATTTAAAGAAATTTCCGCAAACGACTTTGCATCGAAGCACGTTTCAATTGAAACAAGCACCGGCGAAGAAGAGTTTGAACTTGCATATCTTTTAATGGATACTTCCGTTTCAATGAAAGATTTGAAAGTGGAAGATATTTATACAACAAACAATCCCGACAGCTCATCAAACGGGGCTATGACTTTAACCTGTGAAGCACAAGATGGCACACAGATTACTGTTAGAACAGAGCCTTTGTATGATGAAAATCAAAATCTTATCACTAAAGATGAATACCTTGGTAAGACCATTGATGTAAAGGGCATTGTGGGAGTGTATAAGGGAAATTATCAGGTAAAAGTTTTGTCTGATAAAGACATCACTATAAAATAACAAATGAAAAGAGGAGTATTATGAAGAAGTTTTTAAGTTATCTTCTTGTTGCCGCTATGTCAGTAACTTTACTTGCAGGCTGTGGCAAAAAAGAAGCAGGCACAGAACTTAC
>JAILCK010000112.1 GCA_024680435.1 Lachnospiraceae bacterium | reverse complement strand
TATTAAAAATGCTCCGATTAAGTAAATGCATATTCCTTTTGTAAAGTTGTTAACGTACTTAAAGCCGTAAAGCTTATAGTAAGCCCCGATTAAAAATACTATTAAAAACCAAAATACGTTATAACCAAATTCGTCTTCCGTTATCCTTACGGGAAGAATGGTTTTAAATGCACATTCAAATATAAGTAAACAAATAATTATGGTGCCAAATTGTTTTTTCTCTATATTCTTTACACCTGCGGAAATAATGGGAAGCAGCATGTAAATGCAAATGTAGCAAGTCATAAACCAATAAAGCTTCATGTGCACCGGTAAAACTACATGTAAAAGGTGATATATGTCCCATTCTTGGTAGGTCTCGATTCCAAAGGCCATTGATACAGCGTAAGATAATACCGAATAAAATAAAAGCTCAGCCACAAGCTCAATCAATCGACCGATTTTAAACTTAGAATCAATAAGGTAATATCCTGAAATTAGAATAAAGATATTTACAGCCCCAAGGGAGAGTGATTCCAGCAGCCAGGCAATGGTGGCATTTACGCCTCCAGCAACGGATAGATTCAATAAAAGTTCACCTTTTGAAAGCCCATGAAGCATCACCACCATGAGCATTGAAATCATCCTTAATAATTCCATATTGGCATTTCGTTTTTTTACCTGTGTATTTTCCATAATCACCTTAAAGTTTATATACTTTTTTATCTCCGGCGCTTATATCTTCGCCTACCTGAACCTCAGTCATCACAAGGTCAGTAACGGCTTCTACCGTGTGCTTTACGTTTCTTTTAATACTTACGGTGTCTCCTACATTTATCTTTCTCTTAACACCATCTAAAGTAACTTCACCTATACCGCTAAGGACAGTCCAAACTTCATCTCTGTGTTCATGCATGTGGTACTTCATTTGGTTTCCCGCTCTAAGCACCACCTTAATCGTCATACTCTTAGCCGTTGAGTCTAAAACAGTGTAGCTTCCCCATGATTTATCAGCATATTTAATGGGCTCTTCCACCTTTTCAACCAAAGGCTTCATGTAGCTTGACTGATCTCTGTCAGCAACAAGCACTCCGTCAGGGCCTGCAGCTACGATTACATTCTTAAGCCCCATAGCGATAATAGGAAGGTCGGTTTCATTAATCACATATGAGTCTTCGCATGTATCGTCCATAAGCACTTTACCAAGTGTCTTTTCACTCATTACATGGGTAAGTGTCTTCCATGTTCCAACGTCCATCCATTCTCCTGCATACTCAACAAGTTCAATGGATTTTTCTTTTTCTACAAGAGCATAGTCGATACTGATTTTGCTTACATTGGAATAACGCTCAAAAAGGTCATTATAATCGCTTACTCCAAGCATTTCTTTTGCTTTTTCAGCCATGTACTTAAGCTTAAAGCCAAATACACCGCCGTTCCAGTATGCTCCTAAATCAAGAAGCTTCTTTGCGCCTTCCACATCAGGCTTTTCTTTAAACTCTTTTACTCCGCCTTTTCCGTCAGGCACAATGTATCCGTATTTTTCACTGGGATATGTGGGCTTTATCCCCATGAGGGTGATATTTGAAGTACACTTATCCACATTTTCCGCTATCTTTTTAACCGTTTCAAAGTAATCCTGCTCCACATAAGGATCTACGGGGATTACAACTACGGCTTCATTTTCATCTACCTTACATTCATCCTTTAAGAAAAGTGCCGCAAGGCAGATGGCCGGGAAGGTATCTCTTCTGTCAGGTTCAAGGCAAACATTAATACTATCTGAAAGCTGATTTTTTAAGCTTGAAACCTGAGTTTTTGATGTAGCAACCGTAATTGTTGCATCTGGCATAGCCTTTTTTATGGAAGCATACATTCTCTGAACCATCGATTCATAAGTATTTGCATCCTTCTTAAAAAACTTTATAAACTGCTTTGAGCGAACTTCATTTGATAGAGGCCAAAGTCTCTTTCCTGAACCGCCTGAAAGTAAAATTATCTGCATAAAAACCTTTCCTCGTAATTCTATAGTTTACTATCCTCTTTTTCACAATTTACATATATGTGTAAAAATGGAATTATGAACATAGCCATAACCGCTGTAGGCCAATAGTATCTATAACATGTCCATCCTGATGCTGCCAACAATACAAAAATATTGATTAGCACCGGTGCAGATACTAATAGGCCGGCAATTTTCTTTTTACAAACTGTATATAAAATAGTAGCCAATAAAGTCAAAGTATATATGGCCGTTCTCCATGCAAAGATGAAAACTACATTTATATCGGTTAAGCGCTTAGTTATTCCTGAAATAATGTTTGTAAATACATTCTCTACTCTCTTTGGATATGTGTATTTTGCACCATCCATATGGAAATCAGAATGCAAGTCTATACTGTTTGCAACCTCTTCCTCAGTTCGCACTATACTCCAAATAACTGTATTTCTTTGCATGAAATGTTTAAATAATTCTTTAGGATATTGTTTAAACGTTTTTAAATAAAGCGACAAGAACTCAGTTACGCTGTAATCGCCAAGCCCATGCCCGGAATTTTCGGTATAGTAAGCGTAATATGGGAATCCACCGGGTTCGCCATCTGTAATTCTATTTACCATTTCAACCAGTTCTTCTGAAGGATTGTCAACATCATAGTAGACTCCCATAAGGTCATTTGCCATAGCACTGTATTTAAAGCCGGAATCACCTTGAACCTTATAGAAAGAATAAACAGGTCCTTTTATTAAAACAACAGCAAGCACAAAGGCAGCTATCGAAATCAAAGCCTTAATATTCCTTTTGAATATTCCAAAAAGAGTGATAAACAAAGCGATAGCATATGCTGCCGGCGCTCCATTATGTCTAAAAAATGATGTGAACACCATAGCAATTACAAGCTTTACATACCAGTCGAGTTTGACATCAAATTTGTCAATGACAAACTGAGAAAGCAAGTATGTCAGCCACAGAATTGATATAGTAAAGGGAATATCTTTCCATAATGTTACCATCTGCATCACATGGTTAAATCCAAACCCCAACACTATATATACAGCTGCAGCAACAATCTTTTTACAGCCATGCTTCAAGAGAAAATTCACAATACTAATCAATAGCACCGAAAAGGCTATGCACTGAAGTGCTACTATAAATGTTACTGAATCACATATTTTTAACAAAAGCGATAACACGATTGTATAAAAAGGAGGATGTCCGTCACCCATCGGAACTGTAACCATTTGATGTGCCTGATCAAACAGCACAAACGAATCATATGACGTAATGCATGGATTAAAAGCATATAACCACAAACCATAATTAACAATCAAAAGCACAAATGCAATTATTCGTTGCTTCCAAGTCAAACTACTCTTTTTCCCAAGCGGCGTAGACAGAAGGCAAGCTGTCAGCCTGATAAATCCAAGAAAGAGCGGAACTGTCCACACCAAAGCAATCGGAATATAAGTCGCCTTTCCAAGCTTATAGCCATCCATACTGTAGTCTTCAAGAAAAACAATTCCATAAAGGCCTGCATTAAAAAGTACGAATAAAATTGCAAGGAGAACTTTTTCCCACCATTTGCTCGCTAAAGCAAAAACATATTCTCCGTTTTGCTTAATAGTCATTGAACTAATGTAGCTAAGAACGCAAAGTAAAACGCACAAAGAGAAGCCTACATCCTTTAAAAGCGGTGGGATTGATACATAGCAGCATAGCACTGCAACTAATGAATATATGGTAGGTATTTTAATGATTCCATATAATTCTTTACACTTTTTTATCATCGAAGTCTCCTACATGTCAAAATTCAATTTCCTTCACTTACTAAGTGAATTATTTAGTATGAATAAATCATCTTGGCTTCTTTATCGCCTTCATACTGGGATTTAGCTCTTACAATAAGTTTATATCCCGTATATCCGGGAAGGTTTAAAGAAACCGTTTCTTCTTGGCTAAACTCACTAAGAATTGTTGTTTCTTCACTTCCATCAACTTGTAGCTCAATTTGGTAATATGCATTGGCATCAGTGTTCTTTAAGCTTGACAGATGTACTGTCGCAGTTATGTTTCCGTCTGCATCAGCATTTCCAGCGTATTCAATCTGTGCTTCCAAAGCTACAATTCTATGAACGTCTTTCTTAAACTCATCCAAATTTTCATAGAAGTATGAGGATATATCTTCTCCCATACTTTCTTTAAACAAAAGTTCCGCATACTTCTCGCTTATTATTTTAGCACCCTTACCTGTTGTATGCACAAGGTCGGCCATATACTCATCGGGCAAGAATTCTTCGCGCCCTATCAGATAGTTTAAGTTAATGTATTTAACACCTTTTTCTTTTGCATATTCTTTATACCAATTCACCGCATCGTCATAGCCGTCCACATAATACATATATGTTACGGAGCAAGGTGCAGTTACGAGTTCAATTTCAACATTATTTTCTTTGCATATTTCGATGCACTTATCAAGATACTCCTTATTTTCCTCTAAAACGAGGGCATCGTAATAATCAAAGTTTTCACTCGAGTCATAGGTAATGGAGCCTGTAGTATTACCTCCGATAGAGTCCACAAATCCTTTTGATTGATACAAATCGGCCATAGGACTATCGGGATTATATCCAAGAGTCTCCAAATTCTTTTTCTCTCTCCTTACAGAATCCAAAACGGTAAGATTATCTCTAAATCTACAAGGTCCAAGAAGATAACGCCTATTCTCTTTATCAAAGCAATTAATCGCAAAGTCTATTTTGTTAAGGCCTGACAATCTATCGTAAACTAGTAAAAGGGCCTGAGATTGCTTTGGATTTAGCATTCTATCCCAAGTTACATCCAATATGATTTTCTTTGGATGCACATCCTTAATCATTTGCTTTATATAGTAATAACTTCCGCTTATCGGTTGAAAAGAAGTTGAAGCCACCAAAACGTTATCTAAAGAGAGTATTTCTTCAAAGATCTCCGGCACCATGCTTCTATGAAGTCTTGAAGCACCCATAAAGACAATATCAACCGGCTCCCCACTTTTCTCTATTTCCTTTAAGTCTTTGGAAAAATCAATTCCGTAAGTATAATTTTCAATGTTCTTAGTGATTAATTCATAAGCACCTATGAGCATGAGCACAAGAACAATCAAAGATAGAATCCTTTTGAAGGTTTTACTTTTAAAAGCTTGCATACATAAAACCTCCCATCAAATCAGATTTTGAGCCAAGACTCATGATTATTAGCATAATGATAATTGTAAAGCCAAGATTTCTAATTATCATAGGGCATTTAAGCTTTATCTTTTCCCAGACGCCCACTTCATCCAAAATATCAATCAATGTAATAATTAATGTTCCGATAACGATAAAGAAAATATCTATATATTCAACACCGACAAACAACTTTGTGGGGCTTGTAAGAACGTTCCACTGCATGTTTACTCCGGTATATTTAAGCATCTTAACAGCCGTTGTAATATCGGGCGCTGCCGAGAAAAATCTAAAGAAGCATACCAAAATAAAGGTTCTTACAATGCAGAAAATCTGCCAATACAAAGCTTCTGACTTTATGTGTAGTTTAGCTTTTAACTTTTCATAAAAGTCTGTAAGCTGCATAGTCATAGTGATAACTATCAGGTTTAAATAGCCCCATACAAGATAAGTCCAATTGGCACCGTGCCAAAGGCCTGTTGCAGTCCAGACAAAAATCAAGGCAAAATAACCGGGAAGAAGCTTACCCATCTTAGCTCCCCATTTTTTTCTTGCCCACTTACCCATCTTCTGTCCCGTCTTACCCATTGAAACAGGATAGAAAACGTAGTCTTTAAACCATGTACCAAGTGTGATGTGCCATCTTCTCCAAAATTCATCAACCGTTTTAGCAAAATAAGGTCTTTTAAAGTTTTCAGCCAAATTGATTCCAAGAATCTTTGAAAATCCGCAAACTATGTCCATATATCCCGCAAAGTCTGCATATAACTGAATGCCGTAGGCAAACATAGCAAACATCATATAAACGCCTGAATAGGTTTCATAATTTCCGAATATGGTATTTACAGCTACGCCAATCTTATCCGCAATGACAATCTTTTTAAAGAAACCGATGAGCATTCTGGAAGCGCCTTCGCACATTCTGTCATAAGAAAACTTATGCTCTTCTTTTATGCTTACGCCAAGTTCATCGAACCTTGAAAAAGGTCCCTGAATGATATGGGGAAAATAAGAGATAAATGTTAAATATTTAAAATAGTTTCTTTCTGCAGGATACTTGCTTCTGTAAACATCCACTAGGTAACCTGCGGCATGAAAGGTATAAAAAGAAATACCCAAAGGAAGCGCCCATGATACGTTTCCTATCATAGCCCCGGGCTTTAAATGTTCGATTAATAAATTTACGTTATCCAAAAAGAAATTCGTGTACTTTAATACCACCCAGATGCCCATTGCAACTACAAGCGCCCAAGTACATATGGTTCTTTTCTTTTGGTTTACAACTGCCTTAATTGCTTTCTTATCTTCCAAAGATTCAGCTTTTGAGAGTTCGTCTTTAGAAGCATTAACAATATCTTCTGTTTTTATAGCCGCAAGGAATGTAATGAGAGAAATAATAATCATATAGATTATATATCCAATACCTGCAAATGCATAAAAGGCAATATTTCCTAACAGCACTACTGCCCAGTGCCATTTCTTTGGAACTATAAAAAACACCAAAGCAAAAATAACGGCAAATATAATAAATTCAAGAGAAATAATATTCATAAATTACCTTTATTCGTTTAACATCTTGGTGATGAGCT
>JAILCK010000108.1 GCA_024680435.1 Lachnospiraceae bacterium | reverse complement strand
AATCGGCAGCCCTTTGTTTTAATTATTTGAAAGAATAATGTTGTTAAGTACTGCTTCAAGATATTCTTGCTTTCCGGATACCGGAGTCTTTACTGACTTAAGCTTTGAAGCTTTGTCTGCAAGCTCTTCAAGTGTTGTCTTTCCTTCTCTAATCTTCTTTCCAAGTTCTGAATCAAAACTTGAATACTTTTCTTTCGTGAATCCTTCGATTCTTCCGTCTTCGATAAGCTTAGCGGCTTTTAAGAGGCCGTATGCAAATGAATCCATTCCCAAAATAAAGGCGTGGAACATATCTTCATAGGTGTTGCTGGGACGTCTGTTCTTTGAATCAAAGTTAATTCCAACGGGAAGTCCGCCGTTTTTAACGATTTCATACATAGCAAGGGTTGTGTCGTATACGTTGCTGGGGAAGCAGTCTGTATCCCAGCCAAGCAATACATCACCCTGGTTTGCATCGATTGAGCCAAGCATACCGTTTATGCGGCTGATTCTCAATTCATGCTGGAATGTATGTCCTGCCAAAGTAGCGTGGTTTGCTTCGATGTTCATCATGAAATCTTTATCAAGGCCGTACTGCTTTAAGAAACCGATGGCTGTTGCAGCATCAAAGTCGTACTGATGCTTCATGGGTTCCTTGGGTTTGGGCTCAATAAGGAAGGTTCCCTTAAATCCGATGCTTCTTCCGTAGTCGCGAGCCATCTTCATAAGGTTAGCGATGTTTTCTTGCTCCATCTTAACTTCTGTGTTAAGAAGTGTTTCATAGCCTTCACGGCCACCCCAGAATACATAGCCTCTACCGCCAAGCTTAACGGTAATATCAAGAGCCTTTTTAACCTGTGCTGCGGCAAAACAGTAAACATCAACATCGTTTGTGCTTCCTGCACCATTCATAAATCTGGGATTTGAGAACATGTTTGCTGTTCCCCATAAGCACTTAATATCTGTGCCTTTTGTCTTTTCAAGAATGTAATCGGAAATCTCATCCAATCTTTTATTTGTTTCGTTGATATCATCTGCTTCAGGCACTAAATCCACATCATGGAAGCAATAATACTTGATTCCAAGCTTCTTCATGAATTCAATACCGGCATCTACTTTAGCCTTTGCATGCTCCATTGTGCCTTCTTTTGCGCCAAAGCTCTTGTCGGCAGTACCTCTTCCGAACATATCAACGCCGTTTGCGCCAAGATTATGCCACCATGCCATAGCAAAGGGAAGCTGATCCTTCATTTTCTTGCCCATTACAACTTTCTCAGGATCGTAATACTTAAATGCAAAGGGGTTAGTGCTGTCCGGGCCCTCGTATTTAATTACAGGGACGTTAGAAAAAATCTCACTCATATGTTTTCCTCCTATTTATTTTTACAAAAGAAACAGGTTTCTTTTGCTGGTTAGCCATCGCTAACTGCATTTTGTATCGTAACTTCTTTGCTCTTTATTGTCAATATCGATTCTTCACAGTGTACTTTCTTAATGCCATTACCAGTATGGGAATAAGCAGTATATGAAGCACAATTCCCGGAACCGCATTTATAAAGGCGCCTGCCAAAAACTTTTGAACGCCGAACTCTGCCTTTCCAAGGCCCATAAGCGTAAACATCACCGCGCCCCAAACAAGTCTTCCCAAAAGCATGGACGAAATCAATGTAATATAGATATTAATCTTCTTTTCGGGGAGGGCTTTATATAAAAGGCCCGAAAACAGACCGTATGCACAAAGTTCAAAAGCCATAGCGGTGGCATTTGGAAAAAGCGCCGGCATTCCAAACATTACAGCTCTTAATAAAGGAGCCACAAAGCCAAGCACGGCAGCATATACGGGACCCACAAAGAAACCTGCCAAAAACACGGGAATATGCATAGGTGAAAGTGCTTTTCCGATTTGAGGAATCTGCCCGGTTAAAAAGGGAAGCACTAATGCAAGTGCCAAAAACATGGCGCTCAAAACCATTTTATAGATTTTGGATTGTGTATTCATTAACAGTTTTATCTCCTTATTAACGGCTTTCTTAAAAAAATTCTACCCTATACGCATTTTGGTAGCAATAAAAATATATAAAAAAACCTCAAAGCGATAACTTTGAGGTTTAAAATGCAATTAACCTTGTAATCCGTTAGACTGTCTTATCATATCTTCAACAACAATGTCGTAGATTTCTCCAACAGTGTTACAATACTCAAGCACCTTCCAAGGCTCATTTGTGTGGAAATGGATTTTGATCAAATCCTCGTCGCCTGCTGCAATAAGGCTGTTTCCTTCGAAATGATCTGTAATATAATCTGCTATTTCATCTTCGTCTAAATCTTTGTCTCTTCTGTCAATTAAAAGCTGTGTGTCATAACGATACGCAAACTGATCG
>JAILCK010000098.1 GCA_024680435.1 Lachnospiraceae bacterium | reverse complement strand
TCATGGCTTCCAAAGGCAGGCGTTGCACCTACTCCCGTAACGGCTTTGCTTCATGCGGTAGCGGTTGTAAAGTCAGGCGCTTTTGCAATCATAAGGCTTACTTATTATAGCTTTGGAGTAAGAATACTTAAGGGCACCTTTGCTCAGTACATTCCTATGGCATTTGCCATATTTACGATAGTTTACGGTTGCTCCATGGCTGTAAAGGAAAGACATATAAAAAGAAGATTTGCTTATTCCACAATTTCAAATCTTTCATACGTTTTATTTGCGGCCCTTCTCATGACGCCTCTTGGAATGACCGGTGCCCTAACCCACATGGTATTTCACGGTGTTATGAAAATAGCTTCTTTCTTCTGTGCGGGAGCTGTTATTGTTAAGGCCCACAAGACATACGTATACGAGCTTGAAGGATTTGGAAAGAAGATGCCAAAGACCTTCTTTGTAATGAGCGTATCGGCCCTTGCATTAATGGGCGTTCCGGGACTTTGTGGATTTATAAGTAAGTGGCAGATAGCAAAAGCTTCAATTGATTCTGCTACAGTCGGAGGATATGTGGGCTTAGCTGCTTTATTGATTTCTGCTTTACTTACCGCGATTTATATGCTTCAGATTTTAATAAGAGCATATTTTCCTACGGAAAAAGAAACCGTAGTCGAAAAATGCGATCCTTCCTTTAGGATGCTTGTTCCTTTGTATGCATTTACGATAGCGATGGTGGTACTTGGAGCTTACTCAACACCATTAATATCTTTCTTTGAAAAAGTAGCGGGAGGTATGATGTAATGAATTCTTTATTCGGATTTGGCGTATCCTTCGCACTTGACGGATTTAAAATTTTATACATGGCGGTTTCTTTGTTCGCATGGACCATGTGCTTAATCTTTGCACCAAGGTATCTTGGAAAAGAAAAGCACCAAGGAAGATTTTATGTGTTTAGCATAATCACTTTGATTGCAACCCTCGGAGTGTTTGCGGCAGGGGATTTATTTACACTCTTTATGTTCTTTGAAATCATGTCTTTTGCCTCCTATGTGTGGGTGGCTCAGGAAGAAAACGAAAAAGCCCTTAAAGCCGCGGATACCTACATGGCGGTTGCTGTAGTGGGAGGACTTGTACTCTTAATGGGCATCCTTCTTCTTTACACAAACGTTGGAACCCTTAATCTTTCGGAACTTAAAGAAGCTTGTGCCACAGGCGGAAAGTACGGAAAAGGAAGATTATATGCGGCGGCATTTTGCATGTTCTTTGGATTTTCCGCAAAGGCAGGTGCCTTCCCCATTCACATTTGGCTTCCAAAGGCTCACCCAGTAGCAGCTGCTCCTGCATCGGCATTACTTTCAGGTGTGCTTACAAAGACGGGTATCTACGGAATCATGATTGTAAGCTTCTATATATTTGAAGGCGACGCCCTCTGGGGATGCTTTGTGCTTGCAATCGGGCTTACAACAATGGTGCTTGGCGCGCTTTTAGCTCTCTTTAGCATAGATATAAAAAGAACTCTAGCCTGCTCTTCAGTTTCTCAGATTGGTTTTATAATTGTGGGAATCGCTGTTTCGGTTTTACTTAGCGAAGAAGGTAAGATGGCAAGATATGGAACGCTACTTCACATGGTTAACCACACTTTTGTAAAGATCTGTGTATTCCTGGTTGCCGGTGTAATATATCAAAACGTACATAAGCTTGACCTAAATTCCATTAGGGGCTTTGGTAAAAACAAGCCTTTCCTTGCGGTTTCTTTTGCCTTGGGAGCATTATCTTTGGCAGGTGTGCCGGGATTTTTGGGATTCTTATCTAAAACCGGAATGCACGAAGCGTTACTTGAAATCGGAGGCGTTTTGGGAAGCGAGCTTTTGCTTAAGAGCGTTGAGTGTTTGTTCTTATTCTCCGGCGGATGTACCCTTTGCTACATGCTAAAACTTTTTGTGTGCGTGTTTGTTGAAAGAAACGAAGATGAAAAAGTGATGTCCGGATACTTAGAGAAAAAGCCCTACATGGGAATGCTTCAAAGGGTAGCAGTCATTACTCCTTCAATATGTGTGCTTGCACTTGGAATAATTGTTTCTATAAAAGATGAGTACACTTTCTATGTGCTTCACGTTTTAAAGGGAAGCTTTATATCGATTGCAATCGGAATTTTCCTTTACTTTGCAATGGTAAGGCTTTTGTTAATGGATAAAAAATACCTTGATATGTGGCCAAAGTGGCTTGACCTTGAAGAGAAGGTTTATAAGCCTTTCTTTGGAACCTTCTCAACCCATGTGCTGGGGTTTGAAATGAGAATCTTAGATAACATGATAGATTCTACCGTGGTATTTTTACGTAAAACCTTGTATAAGGACCTTCCTTTAAAAGAAAAGAATTATGAAGGAACCATATTTACCCATCTTTTCGGACATACGGTCGATGTGGTGAATGCAAAGCTTAAGCATGAAGAAGTAAAATACGATTACGAACACAGAATGGCACTTAAATCAATGGAAAGGCAGGAAAACGTTTCTTTGGCCAAAAGAAGCCTGTCCTTTGGCTTGATACTTGCGTGCCTTGGAGTGTTCCTAATGCTTTTCTTCATTCTTTACATTGTGTACTTAAGATAATAAAAACCTCTCGAGATTATCCTCGAGAGGTTTTCTTTTTAGCGGAGTCGGAGGGATTCGAACCCTCGTGCCCAAAAAGGGCAAACGCATTTCGAGTGCGCCCCGTTATGACCGCTTCGATACGACTCCAATTGTTTATTTTTTCAACTACGTAATTATAAGCCAGCACAAAATGCAATGTCAACCGTAATGTACGAGACTCTTCTTTTATGTTGAGATAGACTAAAAAATAAAGTATAATCAATTAATAATGGGCTGTAAAAAGTCCGGTTAAGGGAATCGTTTTCTCAGAATAAAAAGACAGGGGTATTCTAAATGTCTTACACAGCGATGTATCGTAAATTCAGACCCTCAAGGTTTGAAGATGTGAAGGGACAAGATCATATTGTTACTACATTAAGAAATCAGATTAAATCAGACAGGATAGGGCATGCTTATCTTTTCTGCGGCACAAGAGGAACGGGTAAAACTTCCGTTGCCAAGCTTTTTGCAAAGGCTATTAACTGTGAGCACAGAAACGGTGAAGACCCTTGCATGGAGTGTGCTTCCTGTAAAGCGATTCAGTCCGATTCAAGCATGAACGTAATCGAAATCGATGCGGCTTCAAATAACGGTGTAGATAACATTCGTCAGATAGTCGAAGAAGTTCAATATCCCCCAACTGAAGGAAGATATAAAGTCTACATCATCGATGAAGTGCATATGCTCTCCATCGGTGCTTTTAATGCGCTTTTAAAAACCTTGGAAGAGCCTCCGTCATATGTAGTGTTTATTTTGGCAACAACGGAAGTGCACAAGCTTCCCGTTACCATTCTTTCAAGATGTCAAAGATACGATTTTAAAAGAATCGGTGTTGATGACATTGTGGGAAGAATTTCGGAGCTTTTAAAAGTAGAAGGCTTGGAGGCGGATGATGATGCAATTCGCTATATCGCAAAATCCGCTGACGGAGCCATGCGTGATGCTTTAAGTATTTTAGACCAGTGCTTAGCTTTTAATTTTGGTAAAAAGTTAACCTATGAAATGGTGTTTGATGTGCTTGGCGCATCGGACAGCGAAGCCTTTAGTAACCTTACAAGAGCTATTATTGCAGGGGATGTATCAAGCGCAATTAAGCTTTTGGAAAATGCAATCATGGAAGGAAGAGAGATTTCTCAATTTGTATCGGACTTAACCTGGTATTTAAGAAATCTTCTTTTAGCAAAGACTTCAGACGATATTTCGGTAATTGCAGATATGTCAAAAGAAGCCTTAAAGAAACTTGAAGACGAAGCAAGAATTGTGGACCCCGCGGCCATAATAAGATATATAAGAGTATTCGGTGAGCTTACAAATCAGATCCGTTACGCTTCAAACAAGCGTGTGCTTGTGGAGGTGGCACTGGTAAAGCTTTGCTGCCCTCAGATGGAAGCTAAAGAAGATTCAATAGTTCCAAGAATCAGAAGCATTGAAGAAAAGCTTGAAAAAGGCGTTATGGTTTCTTCTCCCGCTTCTGTTGAGAGCGCTCCGGTTAAAGAAACCGTTAAGCCTGCGGAGCTTCCAAAGTCGGTTCCCGAGGACATTAAACTTGTGGTTTCAAACTGGAGAAAAATAATAGCAGAGCTTGATTCTTCGCATCGCTCCTTTATAAAGAACGCAAAGCCGTCCCTTGGTGCGGAAGGGGAGTTGCTCTTGGTATTTTCAAATCAAATCTGTAAGGAATATTTTGATACCACCAACGAGACCACGAAGGCTCATGCTGAAGAAAACTTTAGAGATTTAAAAGAAACAATAGAAAGAATCGCCGGAAAACAAATTGAGGTAAAGGTTGAACTTGCAAAAGATGAGGTTCATTTTGAATCGTCATATCCCAATCTGTTATCCATGTTTGATGGTGTTTTAATAGAAGAAGAAGACTAGGAGGAAAATAAAATGGCAAAAAGAGGTGGATTTCCGGGAGGCGGAATGCCCGGCAATATGAATAATTTGATGAAGCAGGCTCAGAGAATGCAGCGTCAAATGGAAGAAAGCCAGAAAGAACTTGAGACAAAGGAATTTACAGCTAAGGCAGGTGGCGGTGCGGTTTCTGTAACCGTTACAGGTGCTAAGGTTGTTAAGAGCGTAGAAATTTCAAAAGAAGTGGTAGATCCCGATGATGTTGAAATGCTTCAGGATCTTATCGTTGCTGCTACTAATGAAGCTCTTTCACAGGTTGATGAAGAAAACTCAAAGGTTATGGGTAAGATGACCGGCGGTCTCGGAGGTTTTGGATTCTAATGAATCTTTACGGCGGACAGATTAACAAGTTAATCGAAGAATTGTCGCAGCTTCCGGGCATAGGCTCAAAATCGGCCCAAAGGCTTGCTTTTCACTTAATCGGAATTCCCGAAGAAAAGGTGGAGCGCCTTGCAAACACCATGATAGAGGCAAGGAAAAATGTTAAATACTGTAAGTGTTGTTACACACTTACGGATAAAGAAATTTGCCCTATTTGTTCAAATCCCAACAGGGATCAGTCCGTAATCATGGTGGTGGAGACTCCCAGAGACTTAGCTGCCTATGAAAAAACAGGAAGGTTTAACGGAGTATACCATGTGCTTCACGGTGCCATTTCCCCGATGCTTGGGATAGGTCCCGGAGACATTAAATTAAAAGAATTGATTAAGCGCTTAGAGGGTGATGTAAAAGAAGTAATCATTGCCACAAATTCAAGCTTAGAGGGCGAGACGACAGCCATGTACATTAGTAAACTCATAAAGCCGTCGGGAATCAAAGTTTCAAGAATTGCAAGCGGCGTTCCCGTGGGAGGAGACTTAGAGTACATAGATGAAGTAACGCTTCTTCGTGCTTTGGAAGGGCGCGTAGAATTATAAAACGGAGGATAGCATGAGCAAAAGATTATTTGGTACCACAAAAGACGGAAAAGAAGTTTATGCATTTACTTTGACAAATGCAAATAAGATGCAGGCTGAAGTAATCAACTACGGATGCATTCTTACAAAGCTTTTGGTTCCCGATGCAGACGGAAAAATTGATGACGTTGTTTTGGGATTTGACACACTTGCTCCTTATGAAGTTAATCCCAGTTTCTTTGGCGCAGTAATCGCACCAAGCGCAAACAGAATTAAGGACGCAAAATTTACAATCGACGGAGTAGAATACAAAGTTGATGTTAATGACGGTCCCAACAACCTTCACAGCCATGTTGACAAGGGCGCTCACAAACAGGTTTGGGACTATGAAGAAGGAAACAATTCCGTTAAATTTACATACGAATACAAAGATAAAGAATTAGGATTTCCCGGAAACATTAAGTTTACAATGACTTACACTCTTACAGATAAAAATGAGCTCATTCTTCATTACAACGCTGTAAGTGATAAAAATGCTTTGATTAACCCTACAAACCATTCATACTTTAACCTTGCTGGCGCAAAGAGCGGAAAGAGCATTTTAAATCATGTGCTTAAACTTGATGCTTCAAACTACACACCCGTTGTTGCGGGCGCTATTCCTACAGGTGAAATCGCAACCGTTAAAGGAACCGTAATGGATTTCACAAACGGAAGAAGAGTGGGCGATGATATCGACGATAACTTTGAACAGCTCGTTCTTACAGGCGGATACGACCATAACTTTGTGGTTGATGGTTATGATAAGAGCTTAAGACACATTGCTACGGTTACAACTCCCGAAGCTAAGAGACAGATGGATGTATACTCAAATCTTCCCGGCGTTCAGTTCTACGCAGGTAACTTTATTGCAGACCAGGACGGTAAGGAAGGCGCTAAGTACACAAAGAGAAGCGCTCTTTGCTTAGAGACTCAGTTCTATCCGGATACCATTCACAACGCAAACTTCCCTTCATGCGTATTCGGACCCGGAAATGATTATGATTCGGAGACAATATATAAGTTTTGAGAAATAAACCTATAAACCCTAAGGACAATAAAATAGTTTATTTCGGCGGTGCAAAAGAAGAAACCGGTATGGAAAAAATAAGGCGCTTTGACAGAAAGAAAAAGTTTGGGCGCCTTTACAGAATCCTTCTTTCTATCGTTGTGGTGGCGGCTTTGGGGCTTGCGTATTACATATACGTACAGACAAAGACTTATTCCACATATACAGTGACTGCAAGTGTAAAGCATGAAACAATCGATGCTGCATTTACGAAGACTTTTGGGGACAGCATTTTAACCTACAGTAAGGACGGAGCAAATGCAGTTGACGGAAGCGGAAACTTGCTTTGGAACCAGACCTTTGATATGCAAAGCCCTATGATTGCAAAGTGTGATGATACCGTTGCATTTGCAGACTATGGCGGAAACGTTATTTACGTACAAAAGGCAAACGGCGAAGTGGGATCTGTAAAAACAGACATGCCAATCAGGAAGATTGCCACTTCTTCAAGAGGATACGTGGCAGCAGTTCTTGAAGACACATCCGTTACATGGATTTATCTTTACGATTTAAACGGCACCACAATCGCATATTTCAGAACCACCATGGAAAAAAGCGGTTATCCTATAGCTTTAGATATTTCTCCAAACGGAGAGCTTGTGTGTGTTTCTTATTATTATGTGGATTGCGATGATGTAAAAAGCAGCGTGGCCTTTTATAATTTCGGACCTGTAGGTCAGAATAATATCGATAATTACGT
>JAILCK010000051.1 GCA_024680435.1 Lachnospiraceae bacterium | reverse complement strand
AAATAATTAAAGGAGAAAGAAAATGGCAGAAACAGTTAAGAAACCTATCGGCATAACCGAAACCGTTCTTCGTGATGCACATCAGTCATTGATTGCAACAAGAATGCCTACCGAAGTTATGCTTCCTATTTTGGATAAATTGGATAAAGTCGGATATCATTCAGTAGAATGCTGGGGCGGTGCTACATTTGATGCATCTTTAAGATTCTTAAAAGAAGATCCCTGGGAAAGACTTCGTAAGATCAGAGATGGTCTTAAGAACACAAAGACACAGATGCTTTTCCGTGGACAGAACATCTTAGGCTATCGTCCTTACGCTGATGACGTTGTATATGCTTTCGTTGAAAAGTCTATTGCAAACGGTATCGATGTAATCAGAATTTTCGACTGCCTTAACGATTTAAGAAACCTTCAGGCAGCCGTAGACGCTACAAACAAGATTAAAAAGCAGGAAGGAAGAGGTGAATCTCAGATTGCTCTTTCTTACACATTAGGTGATGCTTACACACTTGAATACTGGGCTGAAACAGCAAAGAAGATCGAAGAGATGGGTGCTGATTCAATCTGTATCAAGGATATGGCAGGCTTACTTGTTCCTTACAAGGCTGCTGAACTTGTTAAGACATTAAAGGAAAGCACAAAGCTTCCTATTCAGTTACATACTCACTACACATCAGGTGTTGCTTCAATGACTTACTTAAAGGCAGTAGAAGCAGGTGTAGACGTAATCGACTGTGCTATATCACCTTTTGCACTTGGTACATCACAGCCCGCAACAGAAGTTATGGTTGAAACATTCAAGGGAACTCCTTATGATTCAGGTTTCGATCAGAACCTTCTTGCAGAAATCGCAGATTACTTTGCTCCTTACAGAGAAGAGTGCTTAAAGAGCGGTCTTATGTCCACAAAGGTTTTGGGCGTAAACATCAAGACACTTCTTTACCAGGTACCCGGCGGTATGCTTTCAAACATGGTATCTCAGCTTAAGGAACAGCACGCTGAAGATAAGTACCGTGAAGTTTTGGAAGAGATTCCCCGTGTTCGTAAAGACTGCGGTGAACCCCCGCTTGTTACACCTTCATCTCAGATCGTTGGTACTCAGGCTATCTTCAACGTATTAATGGGTGAAAGATATAAGATGGCTACCGGTGAATTTAAGGACCTCTTAAGAGGTAACTACGGTCAGACAGTTAAGCCTATGAACCAGGAAGTTATCGATAAGGTTATTCCCGGTGAACCTCGTTCAACTGCTCGTTCTGCAGAAGCTACAGGACGTACAGCTCCCGAACTTGAATCTTTGGAAGCTGAAATGAAGCAGTACAAGCAGCAGGAAGAAGACGTATTGTCTTATGCATTGTTCCCTCAGGTTGCAACAGACTTCTTTAAATACAGAGAAGCTCAGCAGACAAAGGTTGATGCATCTATCGCTGATACAAAGAACGGCGCTTATCCTGTATAATTATTAATTTTTGAAGAATCGCAAGGTTTTCCTTGCGATTCTTTTTTTATTAATGTATAATAACGGATGTTATTAGGGGTAGTAACTTTGGGTAAATTTGAGAAAGGTACGAAGAATAATGGCTAGAAAAGAATTAATCACTAAGAGTGACATTCGTGCTGCGGCTTTTGAAATGGCCAGAAAGCTCGGTGCCATTGAAATCACGGCAAGAAAACTTGCTTCTTACGCGGGTTGTTCCACACAGCCCATTTTCAGAAACTACGAGAACATGGAAGATTGTCTTAATGATGTTTACGAAGACTCTCTTCAGTTTTTTGATGCGTTTTACGGTGAATACGATAAAAGCTCAAGGGTACCTTTTGTAAATCTTGGTATGGCTTATATTTCTTTTGCCGAAAAAGAACCCAATTTGTTCCGTTATCTATTTATGACTAAGAATACCCATGGTATGAATTTATACAACATATTAAACGGACGCACCAATGCTGTCATGATCGAAATGAATAAAGCAAAGGAAAGCGGCGTTGATTCGGCTGAGCTTATTTTCATGAAAATGTGGATGCTTATTCACGGCGCAGCTTGTATGACAATTACAGGCGACTACGATTTAACGAGTGCACAAACAAGACTTCAGCTTGAGGATGCCTATAAGGCATTTACGAGGTAGTTAAGAATGGCGGAAAACACCGACGTATTATCAAAGATTAATGAACATTTTTCTGACCTTTCAAAAGGCCAGAG
>JAILCK010000040.1 GCA_024680435.1 Lachnospiraceae bacterium | reverse complement strand
TCCGAAGGTCTTATCCACAAACTCTGCGGTGGCTTCTTTCTCCGCGACGCTTCTATCGATAAGCACGTTTATGGTTGCATTATCATTAGATATATACCCTTTCTCGCACATTTTCTTAATCATTGTGTAGGTGGTTGATTTCTTCCAGCAAAAGGCTTTGTCACAAAGCTCCACAAGCTTTCCGGAATTTACGGGAGCATTATCCCATATCACCTGCATAAATCTGTATTCGCCTTCAAAAAGCTTCTCGTGTTCCATTTAAAATCTCCCAAAAAGAATTGGTCTATTGCAATCGACTTATCTAAAGTCTACTGCAATAGACCAATTCTGTCAATACTTTCATCGTCTATTAGTTTTATGTTATTTTCTTAATTCGTTACTTACCCTATAAGCAAGAAGCCGTAACACATATTCAGGCATTGCTCGCCTTCCAAGTTCCCACTCTTGCATAGTCCTATATGGTATGCCCAGCCAGTCGGAAAACTCCTTCCTGCTCATTCCTGTTTTACCCCTGATGGCTTTTGTGCAGTATGCGATGAATCGACGTTTGGCATCACTATCGTTTGCACCGGGCTTTTCGATTTCTATCTCCAATCCTTCGATGTTTATTCTTTCAATATTCATACATGCCTCTTAATCAAATACACTTTCTAATCAAATTGTCATCTTCAATAGCCAAATCGAGCAACCTGCTTAAGAACCCTGTATAGCCTTTCCCATACTGTTTTGCTTTTTGAAGCGTGCTTGGAGATATTCTGAGGGAAACAGTAGGCTTAGTTCTATTATCATGGTTTATCCTTTTAAATTGCATCAGCTGTTCCATAGTCATTTCGGGACAATCTTCATCAAAAGTCGCGGGCTTTTTTTCGGCGGCTTCCAGTTCCTTAATTTCTTCTTCAGTGATATCCATATTCATATCATTATAGTTCATCTTCACCTTGCTCATACTTTTCTTTCTCCATAACAGTTGCTAAACGCGCTGATATAATCCTTATTGTTTTTTTACTTTTAAAAGCACATACAACAAATAAAACTTTACCAACCTTACCTAGAATGTCATATCGAAGTTCTTTCGGATGTTCCACGTCTTCACGAATCATTTTGTACGGATCTAAAAAGACTTTCATTGCTGTTTTAAAATGAATTCCGTGCTTTTCAAAATTCTTTCGTTCCTTTTCTACGTCCCATTCAAAAGAAACTTCTTCCAAATCGACATCAAAAAACTCGTACATATATCTCTCCATACATTATAGTTCTTTGTGTTGCTATTTGCAACACAATACGTAATACGCATTATGTAGTCATTGCGTGCTAAAATATTATATGTAGTCATTGACTACAATGTCAATATGTACATCTTGCTTTTGCTGTAAAAAAAAGCTTTGACTGTTTAAGTCAAAGCTCTTTACTGTCAATAATTATGGTAACAGGTCCGTCATTATCGGAATAAACCTGCATATCGGCTCCAAACCTTCCGGTTTCAACCGTGAATCCTCTGTCTTTACATTCCTTTATTACAAGCTCGTATAAAGGAATTGCAAGCTCCGGCCTTGCGGCCTCCGTAAAGCCCGGGCGCCTTGATTTTACATCCGCATAAAGAGTAAACTGGCTTACAATCAAAAGCTTTGCTCCCGCGTCTTTAGGGCCCACATTCATTTTCCCGTTTTCATCTTCAAAAACTCGAAGGCCGCAAATCCTATCCGCAACCTTCTTTGCAATTTCTTCCGTGTCACTTACGTGCACTCCCAAAAGCACCAAGAAACCTTTATCAATTGCCCCTACGGTTTTTCCTGATATTTTAACACTTGCTTCCTTAACTCTTGTAACTACAGCTCTCATAGACTAATATCCCATCTTCTTTAACTTGCTTACAAGCTCAACGTAAAACTCTCTTACGTCAAAGCCCTTAAAGTTTTCTCGGTTAAGATCAATCATATCGCCGTGAGAAATGCCTCTCTTACCGCTTGGCTTAAGCATTGTAAAGTCAGATCCCCAGGGAAAAGACTTTTCTCCCACAAGGCCGTCATTGTTTCCGTCAAAATGCTTTACCAGAAGGTAAGACATGTTAAGAGGAAACCTTCCTGAAACAGGGGTAGCCTGAATGGAGCCAACGGAACTATAGTAAACGCCTTCTGC
>JAILCK010000026.1 GCA_024680435.1 Lachnospiraceae bacterium | reverse complement strand
GCGGCTTTATAGTAGTCCTCGTTAACTCCCGCAAGGGCACTTGTTAAGATTAAAATCTTAAAGGGCATTACTACCCAGATCGTATAAAAGCACATGACAAAAAGCTTTGCCCAGTAAGGACCGTCAATAAAGTCAACGGCTGAGCCTCCGAAGGCTTTTATAAGCAGATTGATAAGACCGTCCGAGTAAGCGGTTTTCTTAAATAAAATCATGAAAACAAGACCTACGGCCAGAGTATTTGTGACGTATGGTAAAAAATAGATTGTCTGAAAAGCTTCTTTTAAAGGCTTAATGGAATGAAGCTTTAAAGATATTAAAAGCGCTAGCCCGGTAGAAATGGGCACTGTGATGATTACGATTATGAATGTGTTTTTTAAGGCCTGTAAAAAGAAAGGGTCTCTTAAAACATATTTAAAGTTATAAAGCCCGTATCCAAAGAAGGATTGTGAGGCAAAATTGTATCCTTCTTCGGCAGAATAAACCAATACATCCGCCAAAGGATACACCATAAAAAATCCAAGAAACAAAAGGGCGGGAAGAAGATAAAGCCAACCCTTTAATTGTTTTAGTTTAAGCTTTTTCATCTCTTACCCCCTAAAACAAAAGTCTTTCTTCGGTTTCTTTGTCAAAAAGATGTACTTTGGAAGGTTTAAGCGAGAACGATATCTCTTTAAGAGACGCATCAGGCCTATCTTCAGAGGCGATAATCGACCTAATGGAAGAAGAGAGCATGCCCTCATGGGTGCTTACTACGGAAGTATCACGTCCCATTACTTCGACAGCCTTTAACTCACACTTAAAAGGCCCCTTTTCATCAATAACAAAGCCTTCCGGGCGAATGCCGACAAAAACCTTTCTATCGGACAATCCATCTGCCTTTAAGACCTTATCTTTTCCTATATAAAGAAAACCGTCTTTAACTTCCCCTTCAAAAGTATTTATGGCGGGAGTTCCCAAAAACTTTGCCACAAAGAAATTTGCGGGCTCGTCATAAACCGACTGAGGCTTTCCTATTTGCTGTAATTTTCCGTCCTTCATAACCACGATAAGGTCAGAAATGCTCATGGCTTCTTCCTGATCGTGAGTAACAAAGATTGTGGTAACACCTGTCTTTTGCTGAATTCTCTTTATTTCTTCTCTTGTTTGTAGCCTAAGTCTTGCATCAAGGTTTGACAAAGGCTCGTCAAGCAAAAGAACCAAGGGCGTCTTAATCAAAGCTCTTGCAATTGCCACACGCTGTTGTTGCCCACCTGATAATTCGGAAGGTTTTCTTTCCATGTAGTCTTCAATCTGCACAAGCTTTGCAACTTCCAAAGCACGCTTATCCATTTCTTCTTTTGAAAGCTTGTCTTTACCCCTTAAATTCTGAAGAGGGAAAACAATGTTATCGTGTACCGTCAAATGAGGGTACAAAGCGTAATTTTGAAACACAAGGCCTATGCCTCTGTTTTCCGGAGCCACATCCGTTACGTCTTCATCTCCAAAGAAAATGCGTCCCGAGGTTGGCGCTTCAAGACCGCTTATCATATTTAATGTGGTGCTTTTTCCGCATCCCGAAGGCCCCAAAAGCCCTATAAGCATACCGCTTGGAATTTCAAAATCGAAATTGTCTACAGCCGTCACTTCAGCCTTTGATTTTTTGTCTCTTGAGGGAAACTTCTTAGTGAGATTTTTAAGAACGACTTTCATATAAGACCCCTTTTTTATAAAGATTTTAGTGATTTTATGTTTCACATATGAGCTATTTTAGATTATATTAGAATAAGATGAAAAATTAAAGACGTTAAACGGAGAATATGTGATGAAAGATCCTATCGATGACGCATTAAATTCCATAATGGGAAAAAGAAACAACTACACGGAAGAAGAGATAAATCGCGCCACCGCAAGAAAGAAGCGCTACGGAGGCACCCTTTTTGAAAACTTGGAAGCCGTAACCGGCAGAACCATGGCCCCTTCCATTAATATCGATGCTGTTTCTTTGGAAGAAGAAATTAATGCTTTTTCAAAGGAATTAAGTGATTATAAAGAGGATAATCAAAAGATAGTTAA
>JAILCK010000364.1 GCA_024680435.1 Lachnospiraceae bacterium | reverse complement strand
CTCTTCCCTCACGTTCCTCAAGTGCAGCTTGCGATGTTTCATACGGTATTTAACGTAATGACCGTTATTCTGTTTTTACCTTTAACAAATGCCTTGGTTAAAATCGTGGCAAAAATCGTCCCCGAAAAGGAAGAAGAAACCGCCGAGGAATCAAAAAGAAAGCTTTACTTTGTGGATAGAAACATGTTAAAGACACCTCCCATTGCGGTTGCGCAGCTCAAAAAGGAAATCCTTAACATGGCGGATTTAGCTATGAAAAACTATATCTCTTCTCTTGATACCATCTGTAAGCTTGATTTTTCAAAGCAAGATGAGTTTAGAGATACAGAAGCTGAAATTGACTATATAAACAAAGAACTTGTTAAATTTGTGGTGGAGCTTTCAAAGCTTCCCCTTAGCGAAAAGGACCATAAATACGTGGCCACCACTTTCCACACAATCTCAGACTTAGAGAGAGTCGGCGACTACGCAGAAAACATCATGGAGTACGCCGACACATTAAAAAAGGAGAACCAAGGGTTCTCCGAATCCGCAATCTATGAAATTTCATATCTGCGAGAGCACATAGAAAAGCTTTATGCCGCAATCATTAAGGCTTATACCGAAGAAAATCATGCTGCCTTTGAAGAAGCCGATAAGATTGAGGATCAAATCGATAAGATTACTTCCAGAATGGAAGAAAATCATATCATTCGTCTAAATCAGGGCATATGCACCGCTATTGTAGGTTCCCAGTATATGTCCCTTGCCTCCAATTCCGAAAGAATTGCAGACCACCTTATAAATGTGGGCAAAATGATTAAAGAGTGGTAGTATGGCTCTTTAATTTTTGCTTATTCTCATACATTTCTTTGTCCGCTCGTTCGAATATATCAGTTACTGAAGTGTCGCTATCGGGCCTGTATTCTGACATTCCCGAAGCCAAGATAACTCCGGCGCCGGCTTTTTTGTTGTTAAGAACCTGTTCTCTAAGCTTATCAAGAAGGTCTTGCCTTGATGTATAATCCGTTCCTCTAAGGAACACTATAAACTCATCGCCACCCACTCTGAAAATTGGGCTGTGAGCATATACATCGCACAAAAGCCGTGCCGTAGACTTAATATACTCATCTCCTGCGGCATGTCCGTATGTATCGTTTATCTGCTTTAAGTTGTTTGCATCGCACACAACAAGCGCAAAGGTCAGATAATCCATGCCGTTATCCATGTTTCCCTGCACGGATTCTACCAATTCTTTATACGCAGTCTTGTTCTTTACCCCTGTAAGTTCATCTCGTCTTGCAAGTTCTTTTTCGCTCTTTAATACTTTAAGCTGCTGTTTTTCGCGCTTAACCTCTGCATCAATGTCCTCAACACCTATAATAAAGTGTGTTCTGTCGCTTGTCTTTCTTACGCTAAGCCTTGTAAATCTGGGCTTTCCGCTCACAATAAGACGGTAATCAATGCTACGGCCGTTATGGTTTTCAAGCATTGAAAGGAGGTTGTCCTTGCTAAGAAAATCTATCACCCTGTCCACATCCTGCTTATGGATAATCTGAGGAACGTTCTTACGAATATCCTCAAAGAAATCATCACCGGAAGCTGAAATCTGAAGCTGGCCATAGATATTATTTACTTCAAAGCTTATATATGAGGCTGCCTCAACATCTACGTAATATATTACGTCGTAGTTTGACGCAAGGCTTTCGGCAATACGGCCGAATGTGACGGTCCTTCTCTGGTTTTCTTTCTGCGTTGTTTCAGCCACAAGTTCATCTTCTATGTCTTTTTCATAGAAAATAAGGTACTTACCGTCCTTTTCGCTCATAACTGTAAAAAGAAAATACCTTGGCTCTCCTTCCACCATTATCCTGTATTTAAAAGAAAAAGAACGCCTTCCCTCCAGGTTTTTTAACATGCTTTCTTTGTCATAAAAAGCCTTTGCATATTCCCAATCTTCGGGATATACGCATTTTTCGATGCTATCCACAGCTTCCCTAAAGAAGTCTCTTCCGGATGCGTCGGCATTTAGATTCATGTATTTCTTGCTTTCGGCAAAGGATATGTATTCTCCTGTTTCTTTATCAATATAGAATATAGCCTCATAATCTTCCGCCATCACGGAAGCAATGTGGTCGTGGATTTCTTTTTCTTTCTTCTCACCTAAAATCACGTAGGAATGAACAATACATATGCCCACCATAAGTCCGATGGCATAAGACGGAAGAAGCGCAAAACATATCTGTAGCACCAAGGAAGCGCCAAGCACCACGCTTGTGGCTGCCACCGCTCTGAATCTTAGTTTATTTCGCGCCGAACTTTTATGGGCAACAAATAAAGTGTAGCCGGAGAGCACTACGTAGAACGCAATCTGAAGAAGGAAAGAAAGGTTTCTTCCCGTTTCTCCCACGTATTCGTTTGCTTCATTGTAAGAAAACATGAAGTGATAGAACTGATTTAAAAGGAGGCACATGACTCCTATCAAAAACATTCCCCACACGCCGTGAAGCATCACTTCGCTTTTCCAGCCGCCCCTGTCAAGATAGGCAACTATGTAGCGTGTCCACGTAAGCATAGTAAGGAGCATGAACATAAAATAAAAGACGGTTAATACATATATAAAAGGGAAAAGCACGGGCACATCATTGTGCTCGTACAAAAGCCCCCAGAACATATCAACAGTCAGGTAACAATCTGCCGTTAATGCAAAAACATTGAAACGCACAGCCACCCGTTTACTCTCGCCCTGCTTTTTCTCACGAAATCCGAATTTTTTAATTGATTCGTGGTTCAAAATCAAACCAATTATCAGCAGTGACGCCGGAACCATCGCATAAATCATTTAGCTTTTAAGCCTCCATTCCCTTTTTACACATTGTCCGAATGTGGGCTCATTTAATGATTTTCCCTCCTGATTTCGAACGACTAATTATAGCACTTTGGCTATTAAAGTATTGTTACACGACATTTCACCAAAAGAAAAAGAACCTTGGCACTTTAAGCGTCAGGGTTCTTTTCCTGTTTTAGGCAAGTATTTAGAACTTTAAAATTGTTGAAAGCACTCTCTTAGCGCAAATTATAAGGTCGTCTCTTTTAAGGGCTTTAAGCTTCATGGCTTCTTTAACTCTTTCGGGATATCCCGTAGCCATCTTTAAGTCATTTCCCGCCAGAATCTCTTTATATTGTTCGGACCTGCACCACCAGTCGGTCATTACAAGTCCTTCAAAATGCCATTCATCTCTAAGGATTCCCGTCAATAGTTCTTTACACTCAGATGTTCTTACTCCGTTTATGGCGTTATAGGAAGACATGATGGTATAAGGATTTGCGTCCTTAACGATTATTTCAAAGGCCTTTAAGTATATTTCTCTTAAGGCTCTCTCCGACAATCTTGAATCAGAATGTTTACGGTTGGTTTCTTTGTTATTACATGCAAAGTGCTTTACGCTTGCACCCACGTTGTTTTCCTGAATACCTGAAACCAAAGCTCCCGCAAGCTTACCTGTAAGGTACGGATCCTCCGAATAATATTCAAAGTTTCTTCCGCACATTGGGTTTCTGTGAATGTTAATGGCAGGTGTAAGCCACACGCAAAGATTATTTTCTTTTAACTCTTCTCCCCCCGCAAAGCCTATTTCTTTTGCGATTTCTTTGCTCCAAGTACTTGCTATCAAAGCAGCACTTGGAAATGCTGTTGTTAAGACGCCTGTTTCTTTATTAATTCTAACTCCCGCAGGGCCGTCCGCAGTCTGAGCGTTTGGAACGCCGTACTCAGGCATGTTGCCAAAGCCGTACACGTTTCCGACTCCTGTATTTGGCTGTCCTCCGAGAAGGAAAATAAGTTCATCGTCGCTAAGCTGAGCGGTAAAATCATCAAGCGTAACCTTACCGGCCGCTACATCTTTAAGGGAAAAAGCTCCCTCTTTAATAGTCTTCATCAAGAGATGCCTATCCACATGACGCACTTCCGGAGCCACGGCCTCTTCGGTTCCGGGTGCCATCTTTTTAATCAAGCACTCGTTTATGTCCTTGTGGGGTCCCTTAGGCATCTCTTCAAATGACCCGTCACTTAACATTCGCTTACTAAGCTCTGTGGGCACCAATTTATGGCTAAGTTTACAAAGGACTGTATCCTTATCAAGGCTAAACTTAAAGTCAATCTTTACTGCGGTTCGTACGTTTGCTCCAAGGTAAAACTCATAGTCGCCTTTTTCAAGCACGTATGAAGCGTCGCTTACCTTTCCCCCGTCATCATATGATGCCATTAAGTACTTACTTATGTGCAAAGAAACCACTTCGCTTTCTTCAGGCATAAGTTCCTTGGTCTTATCAAAATCCAAAAGCACTTTTGAAGGCTTTCCAAGCTTTCCTTGAGGGGCTGATACGTAGATTGCAACTACGTCTTTTCCCTTTACTCTTCCTTCATTTGTGACCTTTACATCTATATCGAAGCCGTCTTTGGTTTCTTTTGCCTTAATAATTTCTTCTTTAAATGTTGTATAAGAAAGGCCGTATCCGAAGGGATAGATTACCTTTTTATAAGCCCCCGGTATTGTCTCAAAATATCTATAGCCTACGTATATATCTTCGTTGTATTCAACATAGTCAAAAGAATCGTGAAAGCCCTCTGTTGAAGGGTAATCGGTGAGCTTATCCGCAAAGGTATCGGCAAGTTTTCCTGAAGGTGTCTCTGCTCCAAGAAGTAAATCCGCTGCGGCCAAGCCTCCTTCCATTCCGGCCTGTCCCATTAAAAGAGCGGCTTTTATTTTACTATTGTCGCGGATCCATTTACTCTCAATCACGCCACCGGTATTTAGCACCGCGATTACCTTTTTAAACTTCTTTGAAGCCGTTTCAATCATTTTTTCTTCGGAAGGTGAAAGATAAAAGTCACCCTTCGGAAAAAGGCTTTCAGAAAGTTTGGGTAAACTCGGGCCTTCGGGCCAGGGGTTAAATTCGTTGTTACATTCTATGTTGCATCGATCCCAGCCTTCTGCAGAATAACGGTTAAGCACGATTATCACGGTATCGGAAAAATCAGCTGCCGCTTCTATTGTTTTTTCAGGCACTGTAGGTTCTTTAGTTAACGCCGGCACAAAACCTTCATCATATTGCTTTTTAAGCTCCGCTTTATAAAAATCGGCCAATGGTTCAAAGACCTTTACGCCCCTTGCTTTAAGCCCTTCATAGAGTGAACGGACATATTCGCAATGCACATCTCCGGAGCCGCCGCCACCTTTTATATATTCAACCGAAGCCTTTCCGAAAAGAACTATCCTTTCGGTTGGGTTAAGAGGAAGGGTCGCATCTTCGTTCTTTAAAAGCACCATGCCTTCCACAGCAGCTCTCTTTGCTACGTCTATGTGTTCGCGGCTTGCAGTGACCCGCTTATCTCCATATAGAGGAAGCGCAGGCTGATAGAGAAGCCTAGCCCATTTTTCCATATCGTTCTCCTTAAAATCTCGTATTACAGTTTCTAGTCTTCGAAAACTGTTAAGTAAGTCAAGTATAAGATAAACTGTGTAGTTTATCAAGGCTTAACTCATGTTATCAAGTGGTTTTGTGTAATTACTAACAAATACGGGGTCGTTTTTTACGTAAATTCCGTTCCGTTTCTTTGCATTTTGCACAGTTTTTGAGGCTATTTTACGAAAGTCATTTCGAGAAGGTTTTAAAAAGCCTTAAAAATGCTTGTTTTCCGCTGTTTAAAACTTTGTTTGGTGTCCGGCAGTTTCTTTGCTCTTTTACGTGCCTTCGAAATCAGTTTCGTTATTTTTCCCGTCATTTTTGCACATATTGCTTCTTTTGTCCTCCGAAATTTAGCATTTTCTTACTAAATGATTGCAGAATGTACAAACTGTTTAAAATTTGTCCTCTTTTGCTTGTAAAAATGTACGATGTGCCTTATACTTAATCCACGAAAAGTTTTTCGGCAATATTCTAGAACAAAGGAGCGGGGTAATGGGCAAGAGCAAAGTAACCGCAAAGAAGAAAACAAAGTTTTCTTTAGCAACCATATGGAAGCAGCGATATCTTCTTATAATGTCGATACCGTTTGTTATCTGGCTTATCATTTTTAAATACATTCCTTTATGGGGATGGACAATGGCTTTTCAGGACGTAAAGCCCGCTACATTCAATA
>JAILCK010000361.1 GCA_024680435.1 Lachnospiraceae bacterium | reverse complement strand
AGCTTCTCAGCCCCCTCCTTAAGCTCATTTGCTCCATCATTAAGTTCTTTGGCCCCGTCGGTAAGCTCCTTTATTCCGTCTGTTATCTCGTCTTTTTTACCGTACGTATCTTCAAGCATCTCTAGATAATAAGGGTCATCTACGGTTTTATAGTCAAAGTCAAAGCCTTTAATCATCTCCTTTAAATCATCGGAGCTCATGGCATCTTTCAGTAAAAACGCGTAGGTGAGTTCTTCGGTTCCTGCCTTACCGATGTTTTTAAGATGATTAAAACCGTCCTCGGAAGTAAACCCTGTTCCAAAAACATTACTGTCTACGGCGGTATCGGATAGTTTCCTTAATACCGCATCATAATCAACACTGCTTCCGATTCCTGTCACGGTTATATCTTCGCCGCCGATATTTAGCTTATCTCCGACACTTATGCCTTTCATTTCGCAGTATCTTTTTTCAAGGACAATCTCATTATCCAAGATGGCTTCTTTTCCTTCATCAAGCACCACCTTATCTATCAGCTCTCTGTTTTTAAAAACACGAATGACTGAGCCGTCATCAAGAGTCAAATCATAGCTTATATGAGGTTCAATGGTAACACCGGTTTCTTTGATGTCCTCAAGTTGCGACTCGGTTAAAGCATTAAAGACTGTAAACTGCCCGTCCTCAAGGCAAGAGTCAATCTGGTTCTTTTGTGTGCCTCTGATTACAACTTCGGCAGCATCGATAAGAGAAATGACGATATACATGCAAAGAGCAATCATCAAAAACAATGAGCCCAGTCTAAAAAAATCTGCCTTAATCTGACGAGGAAACCTTTTTTTAAGTATCTTATTCATTACAGGTCCTCCAATTCGCAAGCAGGCACTCTTGTCTCGTTCATGTATTCCTCTTTTACAATTCCGTCCCTAAGATAGATTACCTTATGAACCATGTTCTTTATGGAATTGTTATGGGTGACAATCAGCATTGTGGTTCCGTACTTTGCGTTTATCTTTTCTAAAAGCACCAAAATATCTCTGGATGTATTTGAATCAAGTGCACCCGTAGGTTCATCGCAAAGTAAGAGCTTAGGATTCTTTATAAGTGCTCTCGCAATGGCGCATCTTTGCTGCTGCCCGCCGGATAACTGTGCGGGAAACTTGTTTTGATGCTCTGTTAATCCAAGCACATCAAGAAGCTCATTCATATCAAGGGGATCCTTTGTAAGGTATTCGCAGACCTGAATGTTTTCTTTTACCGTTAGGTTTGGAACAAGATTATAAAATTGGAAAATAAATCCTAAGTTATCTCTTCTGTAATCTGAAAGGGCGTCGCCTTTCATGCCAAAGACCTCCGTCCCATCTACTTTAATAGAGCCTGAATCCATAACGTCAAGCCCTCCGATGCAGTTAAGAAGGGTGGACTTTCCCGACCCGGAAGTTCCCTGTATAACGCACATCTGCCCCTTTTCAACTCCTGTATTTACGCCCTTTAGGACTTGCACATAGCTTCCGCCCGTGCCATAACTTTTTTTGACATTTTTAATCTCTAAATACATAATTCCCTCCTGATTCACTTTATGTCCAACATAACACTGTTATGTTTTTGTTATTTTTTTCCGCTTCCCTTTTTGATACTTAAAGGAAGCGGTTATTTTATTCCTGTTTTTATTCTTTTATAAGCGCCAGCTGCACCCAGCCCATCACCAGGTAATTTAAGATAGCTCGAAGCCTTGCCTTTGCCTTATTAACATCTTTTTCATGTTTGATAACGTGGATAAAAGCGTCCATGGAAATATGTGACATCCAATGTGACATGTATTCATCGATTCTGTATCCCTTAAGATTAACCATAGTCAAAGGAATCGACTTTTCAAGCATGGAGACAAATTCGTCAACTACATTTTCATAGACTGTATTCTCGGTTTTGGTGATAAGCAACATAAAGCTATCATAATTATCGTATATATATCCGACTATTTTGTCGCTTATCTCAGTATGGTCCATATCGATGTCGTCTATGGAATTGATTTCGGAAATCTCCGCTTCATCTTCTTTAAAATGCTTATAAAGAATGCTTTTAAGCCCGTTTAACGGTGGGTCAACTATCGCTGCATAGAGATCTTCCTTATTTTCAAAGAAAAAATACAGAGCTCCGGTAGTCACTCCGGCATCTGCACAAATGCTTCGAAGAGACGCCTTTGTGTAGCCCTTCTCCAGAAATTCCTTTTTTGCACACTCTATAAGCTTTTGTCTTGTTTGCTTTTCATCCTGCATAGTTTTAGTAAAAGAGTTTCAGAAATAATTATACGTTACCGTCACAGTATTACATAACACTGTTATCTTGTCAATACCTTCTTTATTCCCGGCGCATCATTGCTTTTTCTTTTCTCTTTCAGTAAGTGTAAGGGCACACACCAGATAAAGGGTCAACCATCCAAATGATTCTGTTCCGGAATCAAGGCCTTCCGCTATCAGATTAAGCAAGTTTCCAAAAAGGACTCCAAAAACAGGACAGCAAATAAGCATCCACTTTTTTACGGGAAGCATACCCTTTAGAACCATTCCAATCCATCCGATTGTTACAAAAAGATCGCATACGATAAATCCAAGAATCATCGGAATGGCTTCACTTTTAAGCACCCTTATTGTCATATCCACCGCTGCCTTTACATCACCTGTTGCCTCCATTCCTGCATTAAAAACAACCGGTAAAATACATATACCTATGTGAATAAAAGCAAAGTAGAGGATTCCGCCCCAGTTTGCTATCTTAAAAAGCTTATAAAGCTTAGAATTCTTAACGTTATAGTTTGTTTCCAAAACCTTAAAAAGTTCTGTCGCTGCATAGGCAAACATGGCAGCACAGACAAATCCCAGGATGGAAGAAACCGTATACCTCCAGTCAGGCGCCACATTCCATGATATTCCCATGTATGCATTCGGGTCCGACGTCGTGCCAATGGTCCCATAGCCCAAGAGGTAATCGCCGATTATGGCAAGCACCATGGCATAACATCCAAACAATATTCTTTGCTTTGATTTCATAAATAACCTCCTACTATAGATAACATTTTTTATTTCGGTTTCTTTTTAGAAAAAAGTGCATATCCACGCGGCAAGTGCAGATGCCGCAGGGAATATGATAAGGAGCTTTATAAGCTGACTCTTTATGTTGTATCCGTATTTTCTTCCTCCTGTTACGCTCTCAATTTCAGGAAAGTAAAACTCAAAGAAATGAAATTTCATAAGAAGAAAATAGTCAAAGCAGACCATGTCATAGATTTTATAGATTGCAAAGATTAAGTAAAATCGCGTAAAGAACTGCCAAAAGGAATAGCTGCTTCTAAATCCGTCCCAGATAGCTATCACTATAACGCCAAGGATTAAGAGAAAGCTAAACACCATGAAGGTCCACCCTATCGCTTTTGCTCCGTAAAAGAGCTCCTTATCTCTTGGCACTATAACTTTTTGAAATTCCTTTGGAGCCGAAGAAAACAGTTTCTTATCCTGAATAAAAGCAACTGCGGCAAACATCATTATCGTGATTGCCACGCAAAAAACAATTGCCAAAAAAATAGTTAATAACATTAATTGCCTCCAATCATTACCGGGGTTCTTTTAATAAATCAGGCACAATCCAGTAATCACACATCTTTCCGCCTGTAGCAAGAGTCTGCTCTCTTATAAGCTTTCCGTGAGATAATTCCGTTGTCAGATAATCTATTTCGCAGCAAACGGGAAGTATTTCAAGAAATCCGTTTTTCCTTGCAAAAGCTTCAATGGGACATCTTGTGAAATAATAGAAGCTTCCATCCTTATGCTTGCTTTCATCAAAGTTAAAATCCCATGTTTTATCATTATATTCGGGGTGAGCATCAGCCCATTCCTTCATGGCATGAAATTTTCTTTTGGCCGCTTCCATATCTTCAGGGTTATTTAAGTCCTTGCCGCCCTTCATTTTTCCGACAAGCTTACTCTTCATCAGTTTTCTTATTACCACACGGAAGCCATCAGCATCTATGGCTCCGTCGGCTGCCTTCCAGATAGCAAGAAACACAAAGCACATATAGATATTACCGGCCATCGGGTTATCTGCCCCGATATCATCACACTTTTCAAGCATCTCTCTATATATTCGCGGTGCTCCTTTTATGGCTTTTTTTGTTACGTCCTTCCCAAACTGCTCATTCATATACTTTCTTAGCATAATTGGAAACAGCTTTATAAATGTTCCTTTATATTTCATCATAATAACCGCTCCTCC
>JAILCK010000316.1 GCA_024680435.1 Lachnospiraceae bacterium | reverse complement strand
CAGAAAAGCAGGAAGGCCCAAGCAGTTCTTTAAAAAGAACCACTATGATGGTGCTTGCGGTTACACTTCACAATATTCCCGAAGGCATGGCTATAGGTGTTGTTTATGCGGCATTTCTTTCAGGAACGTCTGATATTACCGCAGGAGCGGCCTTAGCTTTGGCTATAGGTATCGCCATTCAGAACTTTCCTGAAGGCGCCATTATTTCAATGCCCCTTAGAGCAGAAGGCACATCTAAGGGAAGGGCATTTTGGCTTGGCACTCTTTCAGGGGCCGTAGAGCCTGTGGCAGCCGTTATTACAATTCTTGCAACAAGGGCAATAGGAACAATGCTTCCTTACCTTCTTTCCTTTGCGGCAGGCGCAATGATGTATGTTGTGGTGGAAGAACTTGTGCCCGAAATGGCGGAAGGAGAGCACTCAAACGTCGGAGTAATAATGTTTGCCGTAGGATTCACACTCATGATGGCATTAGATGTAGCATTAGGATAATTAAGAACCCGATACCAAAAGGTATCGGGTTTTTTAATAGGCGTAAGAAAATTCAACCTTGTTTCTTTTTTTATTTAGATGTAGCATAGAGAATGTTTTAGACTAAAGATTTAGGAAAAGGCACTAAACTATAAAGGAAGGTGACCGTAAATGATGTTAGCTAACTATCACACACATACCGTAAGGTGCAAGCACGCCAAGGGAACAGAGCGTGAGTACATAGAAGCGGCTATAAAGGAAGGCTTTAAGACACTGGGATTTTCAGACCACACGCCGCAGCCATATCCAAAAGGATTTACATCCGGTATCAGAATGGATATGGACCAAATTGGCGACTACACAGACACACTTGTTAAATTAAGGGATGAATATAAGGGTCAAATAGAAATCTTGATCGGATACGAAGTAGAGTACACTTTAAAGTACTTTGACACTCTTTTAAAAGAGCTTAGGCAATATCCCCTTGATTACATTATTCAGGGACAGCACTTTGTTAAAGACGAAGTGGAAGGAATATATGTGGGACGCCCCAATGAGTCTGAGGAAAAGTTAAAAGAATACGTTGATTTTACAATCGAGGGCATGAAGACAGGATTATTTACATATCTTGCTCACCCCGACTTATTTAATTTCGCGGGCCCCGATGAAATATATCAAAAACATATGAGAAGGATATTTGAAGCTTCTCTAGATTTAAACATTCCTTTGGAAGTAAACTTCCTAGGCTTTATAGAAGGCCGTCACTATCCTTCAAAGCGTTTCTTTGAACTTGTAAAGGAATATAATCCTCATATCGTTTTAGGATGCGATGCTCACGCCCCTGAGCAGCTTAAGCAAGCCGAGCACGTTCCCGGCATGAGCGAGTTTTTAAAGGAATGCAATATAAAGGTAACAAACAACAATATAGTGACTATAAGAAATTGCAAATAAAAAAATAGAAAAGCGAGTGTGGAGGAAGTCATCACACCCGCTTTTCACTTTATATTGAGGGGAAGTTTAATATGCGCTTTAGCCTTTAACCGCGCCGGCAGTCATACCGGAAATGAACAATCGGTTAAACACTATGTAGATTATGATCATAGGTATAAGGGAAATAGCTGTACCTGCAAGCATTAAGTTCCATGCGGAAGCAGTGGAGCCTGATGACTTAAGATGCATAATACCTACAACCAAAGGCATTCTCTTAGGATCCGTCATTGTAAATACCATGGGAAGCATGTAATCGTTCCATGAACTTCTGAAGGAAAGGATGGCAACCGTTCCTACGAGTGGTTTACATAACGGGAAAATAATACGTCTGTAAATTCCAAAAAACGAGCAACCGTCTATCTTTGCAGCTTCGTCGATTTCTGTTGGAATGGATGTCACAAAGCCTCTTGCAATAAAGAGATTTGTTACGTTCATACCAAATACTCTGATTATTATTACGCCCCAAAGAGATTTATTTAAATTTACAAATTTCATAATCATCAAAAGAGGGTAGAGAGTAAGGGTACCAAGGGATACAAACATGGAAGAAATCATGAAATAAAAGATTAATTCCTTGCCCTTAAATTTACCTCTTGAAAAAGCATATCCGCAGATTGTACTTGAAAGGATGGAGCCTATTACACAGAAAAAAGAAAGAAACACGCTGTTTTTTGTGTAAGTGGAAAAGTCTGCAAGCTCCCAGGCCTTTTTGTAGTTTTCAAACACGAAATGCTTAGGAAATAAAGTGTTACCCGTAGTAAGCACTTCCATGTTGCTTTTAAAGGAAGACATGAAGGTAAAAAACACGGGGAAAAAGCTTATTACAAAGAATATAGCCAAAAATATGTAAATAATTGAATTAGAAAGGTTTCTTTTTGCTTTTATCATACCTGCCTCCTAGCCTTCCAATTCCTTAAGCTTCTTTGTGGCCTTTAAGTAAATGATGGTCACAATGCCAAGGAAGATGGCGGTAATAAGCGCCATTGCCGAAGCATAGCCTATTTCGATATTTCGTCCGCTCTTTCCGAAGAAGGATTTATAAATATAAGTCATTACCACTTCAGTGGTGCCTCCGGGCTGACCGTTTGTACATGAAATAACAAGGTCACAAACCTTAAGGCTTCCTACGATTGCCATAAGAAGGATTGACTGGAAAATCGGTGCAATCATGGGAAGAGTGATTTTAAAGAAACACTTAGGTCCCGTAGCTCCGTCGATTGCGGCACATTCATAAAGCTCCTTTGGAATACTTTGTAAAGCCATAAGGAAGAAAATCATGTTGATTCCGTAGTTTTGCCAAACGGAAGCAATACCCAAAATAAGCATGGCCTTTGATTTAGTGTTAAACCAGTTAATGGGCTTTGTGATAATGCCTAAATTCTGAAGCATTGAGTTTATCATGCCGTTGTATGATGCAAACAGCAAAGAGAAGATAAGTCCTATGATTGCTGCTGATATAATGGCGGGCATGAAAAGGGTTACTCTAAAGAAAGAAACCCCTTTTAATTTTTTATTTAAAAATACAGCCAAAAGTAAAGCCAAAGGGATTTCTACGGCAAGTTTACCAAGAGATAAAACCACCGTATTAACCAAAGACATCCAAAAGTCAGGCTCTCTTTGGAATATTCTTACGAAATTTGCAAGTCCTGTAAATTTTGCATCGCCAAAGCCTGTGTAATTTGTAAAGGCATAGCGAAGAATGTAAACAATTGGGACATAGGAAAAGATTATGAAGCCGATTAAGAAAGGCAAAATCATCAAAAAGGCCTGCATGTTGTCTTTGCTAATTCTTTTAACCCTTACTTTTCCTCCGGTTTCATTTTGTTTGCTCATATATAAACTCCTTAAAAATAAACATAAAAGCGTGCATCCGTGGCATGCTGACTACGGATGCACACTCTTTGCTTAATTAGTCTCTTGTAACTTTATAGCCGTCACCTGCTATGTATTCTTTACGAACTTCTTCATCCAAGTTTGCGAGGCCTCCGTTCAAACGATCGTCAAGATCCTTTAATACGGTAGCAGCATCTTCTGAGAATCCGCCTGATAAAAGTTTAGCCAATGTTTCTCTAGCGGATAATCCTTCGTAAGAGATAACACCCTTAGGATCGCACATTCTTAAAATGAACTGGTCTGCCTTAAATGTAGAGAATTCTTTCCATCCCTTGATAGCAGAGTCTTTTGAAAGACCGATTTCAGAGCCTCTGTAAGGAAGGTACATACCCTGTTCGTACATGGGAGCAAGGTTTTCATCCGCATAGAAGAATTCAAGTACAGTAGCATTCTATGAAGGATCC
>JAILCK010000244.1 GCA_024680435.1 Lachnospiraceae bacterium | reverse complement strand
ATTACAAGACCTATAACCGTCACAAGGAAAATAAGGACATAGGCTGCGGCCTGAAAAATAAAATATCTTTCGCCGTTTTTTATGCTCTTCATTGCTATGTCAAAAGCACCTGCATAAGAAACAAGTGTAAATCCTACAATTATTAAAGATAAGTAGGGAAGAAAACTAAAGGGTACGATTAAAGAAAGCACGCTTAACACAAAGCAGGAATAGCAAAAGGCCATGCTTTTTGCCGATAGTTTTCTATCGCCGTAAAAGTGTGTGTATAAGCATACGCATAGTGGAGTTAAAGCATAAGAACAAAGAAAGATATTTGCATTGATACCGGCCGACTGGCCGGCATCAAATAGTCTGTGAGGATAAAATGATACTGTAAAATTAACATTTACGGCCATAACAAGGCAAAGCAAAGCAAACCACAACATGCGCTTTGCATTACGAAAATGATAGAAGATTATACAGCCGTATATGCCGGTTATAAGACATGCAACAAAGCAAAACGATCGAAATACGTTTGCCATTTAATAACCTCGGATCTTTAAAATTATATGGCTTTAATTAAGTCCTTAATTTCACGTGAAGGTTCAAGGCCATATTCCTTGAAGAGTAAATCGCGATACTTGTCGTAATATTCTCTGATTGCAGCGGGCGGAAGCTTTTTCTGCTTTAAGCGGATAACTTCTTTGAAAGCATCCTCTTCGTAAAGGTCTACTCTTAATACAGATTCAAAGGAATCGATTGCAGCATCGATTCTTCCTGCTTCAGAATACAGTCTTCCCGCACGGTACAAAAGCTGAATGTATCTTCCTTCAAGCCAGCCCTTGGTTTCTTCTGCCCAATCGTAGAAACGGTTTTCAAGATAGGGTCCCTTGTAAATGCTTATAAGGTATTCAACATCGGAAAGGCCCAAAGTATCGGGATTTGCAATCTTATTTCTAAAATCAAGGTAGTCACACTTGATTCTTGAAGTGTTTATATTGTAATCGTCGTGATCACGAACCAAAACGTCTGTGTATCCAAAGTCCGCAAGTGTGCTTCTTATATAAGTACAGGTAACGCGGAAATTGTTTGCTGCCTTATCAAGGTCTGCATCGGGCCAAAGAGTATCAAGAATCATATCCTTAGAACGGGCTCTTCCTTCATTTTGAATAAGGTAAGCAAGAAGCTCTTCGGCTTTAGATGTTCTAAATCTTAAAGGCTCAAAGTCTGTTGCTTTTTTTATTGAAAATGCACCGAAACAGTTGATGATAAGTTTATCGTCTTCCACAACATGGGTCTTTGAAAGTTTCTTTTCCATGCTGTCTATCTGCGCGGTGAAATCGTCGTGAGATAAAGGCTTTAATAAATATCCGGTAGCGTGAGCTTTGAAAGCTTCCAAAGCATATTGGTTGTAAGCCGTCACAAACACAACCTCAACATAAGGATTAATATCCATGAGGCATTCTGATAGCTCAAGGCCTGTCATTTCAGGCATTTCAATATCCAAAAAGGCGATATCTACGGGATTTGCTTTCATGAATTCGATAGCATCGGCCGGCTTTGTGAATGTTTTAAGAAGTTCCAGTCTGCTATCCTGAGTGATAAGACGTTCGAATCTGTTTAACGCGTTTTGTTCATCATCTACAGCTATAACTTTAAACATTTGTATAACCCCCAATTGTTAGTTTCGTCGCTTTCGACTCTATACTCAATATTGTATATGAAAATGTGAAAATGCACAAGAAAGTTTTGAAAATACGAACAATTATCAGATAACTTATTCAGCCAAATTCTCATCATTTTGTGGTATCATAACAAACATGAGAATAGTATTTTTTTATTAACGAAGAATTTAAGTTTAGAGGTGTAGCTATGAGAGAAATAGAGTTTAAAATGGAACGTCCGGGACTTGTTAAAGAAGGAGAGACGGTTACTGTTACGGAAGGTCTTCTTCCCAGTAACTACTACTACACAATCGATCCTTCTTTGGCCATGTCTCCAAACATTCCCTTTAACCAAAGACTTAAGTCAAAGTCCGGAACTGTATTAAAGATAGAAGAAACCCCTCGCGGTTTCTATGTGCTTGTTGGTTTTGATGAATAGAGGTTAGTATGCAAGAATTTACATCCTGCAAGATGGCGATGCAAAGCTGTATGGACACAAAGACCTTTGCGGTTGCTCATCTTTATAAAGAAGAAAAAACTATGGACATGCACGTCCATGATTGCTACGAGATTTATTATTCAATATCGGGGGGAAAGCAGTTTCTTATAGACAATAAGTTTTACCCGATTGAACCCGGGGACGTGTTTATAATCAACCAATACGAAAGCCACTATATCACCCAGATTGAGTCTAGCGTCCACGAGCGAATAGTGCTTTCCGTGCATCCTGATTTTGTAAAGGCTTTAAGCGAAGAATCGGCTGACCTTACGGGTTGCTTTGTAAAAAGAAACCCGGGCTTTTCCCATCGGGTTTCTTTTACCAAAGAGCAAAAACACGACTTTTTGTATCTTGTAAACAAAATCGTAAACGCGAATGACTTTGCCCATGAAATCACGGAAAAAGCGGCTTTCATGGAGCTTTTGGTGCTCCTAAACAAAGCCTATCTAAAGCCTGAAGAAAAAGAAACGGCTATAGATACGCTTCACTACAACTCGCAGGTTGACGAGATACTTAAGTTTATAAATTCAAACATCGAAAATGACCTTCGCCTTGAAGATTTGGCAAAGACATTCCACATGAGCGAATCATACATTTGCAGAATCTTTAAGCAGGCCACGGGAACAACCGTAAATAAATATGTGACGGCAAGGCGCATCACAATTGCAAAGGCACTTTTAAGCTCCGGCCACGCAGTTAGCGAAACATACGAGCAAAGCGGTTTTTCCGACTATTCAAGTTTCTTTAAAGCATTCACAAAAACTGTAGGCATTTCGCCTAAAAAATATGCTCAATGCAGCAACAAATAAAAAGGAGAGTACACTATGAAACTTATTAAAACAGACAAAGCACCTCAGGCAATCGGACCTTACTCACAGGGATACATCGCAAACGGCTTTTTCTTTGCTTCGGGACAAATTGCCATCATCCCCGAAACCGGAGAAATTGAAACAGGCGATATCAAAGCACAGACAACTCAGGTTTGCAAAAACATCGGAAATCTCTTAGAGGCAGCAGGCCTTTCTTTTGACAATGTGGTTAAGACAACATGCTTTCTTGCAGACATGAACGACTTTGGGGCTTTCAATGAAGTTTATGCTTCATACTTTACATCCAAGCCTGCAAGAAGCTGTGTGGCAGTGAAGACACTTCCAAAGAATGTTCTTTGCGAAGTTGAGATAATTGCAGTGGTTAAATAGAACTATGAAGAAAAATCATTTTCGCTTACGGTAATTCCATGAGTGGGTGTGATTGGTTTGGAAGGGGGATTGTCATCCGCATAGCCGGGAATTGAAGCCGATAGAACGGAAATGATTATGGCAAAGACAAAAAGAAACTTATAAATTTTTGATTTCATTACTGGTTACCTCCGATGCTATTGTAAATTCGTATTATTTCTTGGATTATATTTTGAGTTAATCTGTAATGTAAAGAGAATCATAGTTCACATGAGGGGTAAGAGAATGAGTATAATTGGTGATTTAGTTAAATACTATCGTGAAGAGCGTGGAATGTCTCAGGCGGATTTGTCTGAGAAAGACTGCAGTAGAGAAAGCATTGTAAAAATCGAAACAGGGAAAAATGTACCAAAGATTGAGACTATAGCACTTCTGTCTGAAAAGTTGAATGTTAATCTTTTCGGGGCTATAAGCGCGGTATACGCGCATAATGATTTGCGGACACATCTTCTTTGCAGAGAGGGCGATGAGGCCTTGAACAGTGAAGATATGGACAAATTGGAGAAGTGGCTTATTGAGATTGAAGGTAAGGGTGATTTTTCAAAGGGCGAACCCAAACAACTGGTATTCTACGCTAAGGCATTGATAGAGTTTAACAAGGGAAACTATGAGGGCGCAAAAGAAAACCTTTTGAAAGGGATACAAATAAGGCATCAGGAATTCCCTGAAAAACTTGATGAAAATGCCAGATTTAACAATAAGGAATATGCGATGATAATGGCATATGCAGTTACATTAGAACGCTGCAACGAAAAAAAGGCAGGAGCCGATATATTAAGATTCGAGAAAAATCATATAGAGAAACTTTTGAGTATGAAGGATTTCTTTGATGATACGACGAAAGGCTTTTTGTGTAACATGATGAGCTCTTGCCTATATAACAGGTACTGTATAGAGCCTGAATTAAGTATTGAACTATACAATGAGATTGATGCTGCAATTGATAATCAAAAAGAGAGTAAAAGAGTGTTCAATTTGCCTGACTTACTGTTTTGTAAGGCGGGACTGCTAGCCAATATGGGAGAACTTAAAGATGCTAAGGATACTTATAATACGGCTCTTGTTTTTGGGAATTTCTATTACGGAACAGAAAAGACGGAAGAATTGGCCCAAAATATTATTAATGCTCGTGCGGATTATGCAGTATTTGGCGAATAATACTTCATTGCGGTTAACATAAAGTGAGAATGTGAACTAAGATTCTCTATGCAATGATTTCTTTCTTAGTTAGAATGAGGCAAGAAAGCGCTTTCGGTCTTTGCAAATAATAAAACTAACTAAGGAGGAAGTATTAATGAAACACTGGAAAAAGATGTCACTCGGAACAATTGCAACAGTGGCAATGGTTGCATGCATGTCAATTACTGCCATGGCAGCAACTGCAGATTTTGAAGGTAATCTTCCCGAAAAGCAGGGGGATACCGAAATTAGCAGGGTAGGAAGACAAGACGCAAGCGTGGATCATTTCACAATAACAATTAGCTCATTGGGAAGCGGTACTTCATCCGTTCGTGCATGGACGGAAGGCTCTGCGGGTGGAAATTACTCGAGCCCTTATAATGAAGCTTCTAACGGTAAAACGACAAATATTAAGTACTATGAGAATGATTTGCCGAAGCAAGGAAAGAATGTGACTCTTAATTTGGACAACCCCGTATACATGTCAACTACGGTATATGTGAGCGGCAGTTGGACACCAAACTAGGGAGTTAAGTTTGCTTTACTATTCCATCCTTGCATTTTTGCAAGGATGGAATTTATGGGGAGGGTACTGATATGCCATATTTACGTTCTGACTTTGTAAAGTTGTATAAGTCAAAGCAGGTCAAAATCATGCTGATTGTTTTGGCTTTTGTAATGATTTTTGATCCGATTTCGGTTCTTATCATTAATTCGCCACAGAGCGGATTCTATGAAAATGTCGGAAGACATTATTTTCAATTTTGGGTATTAATGAATTCTGTGAGTTGGGGAAATACGGTGTATATGACACTGTTATGGATTTTTCCTGTTATCTCGACAGGCCTTATCATGTACGAAGAAAAAGTGACATCGGTAAAGGCTTTTTTAGTAAGCAGAAATGGGTGGGGAAGTTACTATATATCTAAAGTTCTGACTGTTTTTATTTCTACTTTTGTGAATTTCTTTGTGCTTCTTTCTGTAAACGTACTGGTTACTTTACTTTGTTTTCACTCCGAAGTTAAGACTGATCAGTTTTGGTTCTGTGTTCCGAAAGAAGCAACGTTTGCATATAAGTTCTATGAAATATCTCCAATGTGCATGATTTTTGTTTATATCTTTCTGAATGCTCTTCTTCTTGCGCTTTTAGCTGTCTTAATCATGACAACCTATTCAATTGTAAGGATGAAAAATAAGTACATCGCTTTAATAGCTCCGGCAGCATGCTTGTATGTTATACAATATGCCATAAGCTGGCTCTTGGTTGATAGAATGAATTATGATATCAGCCTTATTATTCAGCCTATGGCAAGTGCCGCATTGATTCAGACAATACATGGAAGTGATGTGCTTTTGACATATGGAATTATAGCCATAATCGTTTTTTTGTTTATCATACTTGGATATAAGAGGGGAAGAGAGATAGTATGATGCTTACAAAAGAACGAATGACTCTATATGGGCTAAGCGTATTTGCAGATATAGTATTCATGATTGTAGTTGCGGTGACCACGAATTACAGTGATTTGTTTCAGGCGTATGCTATTTCGGATAAAGCTTATGTTTTCTTTTTGGCACCTGTTATACTTCTTCAATTGGCTTTTTCAGACAGTCATTTTCAAAAGAGCTTAATAGTGAGGATGTGCTCAAGAGTTTCATACGAAGCTCGTGCATTACTTATGAAGGCAGAGATAATTGTAGCGAATATGTGCATATGGTTTCTTGCATTTTTCATTGTGTCCGGCTTTTCGGTAAAGTGGAGCATCAGCTATTTCTTTGGAACATTTGTAAGGTTTTTACTTGGATTTTTAATTTTGTGTACGCTTACGGAAATACTAAGAAAAGCTGAGTATAAGCCTGTGAGAGAGGGGGCTTATTTATTTACCGAAATAATACTTGCTATGGATGTAACGGTCATTGCGCGGGGGATGATGTTAAACGGCTTTGGAAAGCTAAGGACCATCCTTTCTCAAATTTTCTCTGAGTCATGGCTTTCATATACAATACTCGGTTTTGTTTTGGCAATTCTTTTACTTGTTTTATTCAGGGTAAGCCTTAGGAGAGACATTTTATGACGCTTAGAATAGTAAACTGCATAAAGCATAAGTACTTTTTTTCATTCTTAACGTTTTCAATTGTGTTTATGGTCTTAAAGGTGGTTGAAAAATATGAGTTGACTGATTCGGTCAGAATTCTTTTTAACGGAATTAATGTAAGAAAAAGCCTTCTTATTGCCGTGTTTGTTCTTTTTACGCTGCTCATTCAGTATGTTAATGTCGACGCTGTCAGATTATTCTTGCGTGAAGACATTTACGTTCTTATCAGATATAAGTCTAAGAAAACTGTTTTTTTAAAGCTTCAAGCAATCATCTTATTGGTGGACTTCCTACTGGTAGTCACTGTTGCTCCGGCGATTCTTTTATCATACGGAATTAACGCATATAGAGGGCTAAATGTGGCGGAGCTAATGGGGGTGCTTATAGGCGGATTTTTACTATCTGTTATTTACTCTCTCTTGTTTGTTGTTTTGACGGTAAAATGCAGCGAAACAAGGGCTTTTGTTGGGATGATTGCTATGGCCCTTTTATCTATCGGTTATTCCAGAATAGGAATAGCTGAAATATCTTTCTTCCCAAACAGAGATGCATTTAATAGCAAATGGATATGTTTTTTGATTATTTTAATCTTATATTTTGTCTCGTGGAAACTAATCAATAAAAAAGAGGAGATTAAGTAAATGAGAATTGAGGTTAGGGATTATACAAAAAGAATCGGAAGTGCAACGGTACTTGATAATATAAATGCCATTTTTGAAAGTAACAAAGTGTACGGGTTGGTGGGAGTTAACGGAAGCGGAAAAACGATGCTTTTAAGGGCATTGGCCGGGCTTATAAGGCCTAATGAAGGTAAGGTAATTGTTGATGGACAAGAACTAAATAAAGATATATCCTTTCCCAACAGCATGGGCATCATTATCGAAACACCGGATTTGCTTGGACATTTGACAGGGCTTGAAAACTTAAAAATGCTTGCGGATATACAAAGAAAGGTTTCAACCGAAAGAATATGTGAGCTTATGGAAACATTTGGTTTAGACCCGAAAGACAAAAGAGTGCTAAGAAAGTATTCATTGGGGATGAAACAAAAAATCGGTATTATTCAGGCAATTATGGAAGATCCCGAGCTCTTGATTCTGGATGAACCCTTCAATGCTCTTGATAGAGAAACTGTGGAAAAAGTATGGGGGATACTTCTTGAGTTTAAGAAAAAAGGAAAAACGATAATTCTCACGTCACACCACAAAGAAGACATTGACAATCTGTGCGACGAAGTGCTATTCATGGAAGAAGGAAGATTGGTTTTGCCATAATAATGAATCGATTGCAATAAATTGACCTCCGTATTAATACGGAGGTCTTTGTCTACACATATTTAAAGAAGGTCTTCAAGCTTACAATGTAATACTTCGGATAAAGAAACAACACTCTCGGCTGCTGCTTTGCTTAAATCCTTAGAGCCGATTTCATATTGCTGCAATGTGCGAAGATTTATGCCGGATGCATTTGCGAGCTGAGATTGTGTCATTCCTAAACGTTTTCTGTATTCCTGCAGGCGGTTAAATGATGATTTTTTGTTGTAAAATTCGATCATAACTTCAAGGGCCTTATCTTCCGAGGCAGTATGGAGGGCCGGGTACATTTTCAGAAGGTCTTCGGGTTTAATAAAGTCGTTTATTGCTTTAAAGGATTTGTTTATATACCACTGAAAATATGCAAGGATATATCCAATCCAAAAGTATTCTTCTTTTGTGTATCGAATAAGTGGTTTGGGCCAGTTATTAAAATCAAGTCCGCATTTTTTACAAATGTCTTGAAATAATTCAGTGCCGGATCTGCCGCATACCGTGTAAATATTTCCGGCTTCAAACCAATCGGCATATCCGCTTAGTATAAAGTAATTAAGAGTTAAATCAGGAGCTACATGGCAGGCATCATGCGCGTATTCAAACATTTCACCAAGATTTTGCATTGCGTCAAATAAATAGATTTCATTATAGGCGTGAACCATATTCTTACACCTCCCTTTTTATTATGTCTCTTGCAAAAGTTTGGGATGTGACGGTTTTCTCCAAAAGTCTGTAATAATCCTCTCTGGCCTTATTGTTTCTTTCTACTCTTTTAACGTAATAATCATTAAAAACAGGTTCGGATTCTAAGAAAGAAAGATTATCAAAAGCTTTTTGACTTTGTATAAAAACTTGCATTCCGAGATTCCCGAGTTTCATCGCGTCACATAGCTGTTCCAAAGAAATTGTATTTGATAAAAAGGCTCTTACAAATGAAAAATAGGAGTCATCCGCGCGGTATCCGGTAATTACGTCAAAAGAAGAGTAGTCTAAAAAGAATTTTTCTATTATACAATCTGCAATTTGCTTTTCAACAGGACTTGAATACCTGATTTGCCTGTTTTTGATTAAAATGGCGAGCCATTCTAATATATTTTTTTCATTTAACCTAAGAATGTTTAAACCTTTAGTATCTAAGCTATATACACTGACAAATCCGCCGGTGGGACT
>JAILCK010000219.1 GCA_024680435.1 Lachnospiraceae bacterium | reverse complement strand
CAATTGTCCCATGTGCAAAGAGGCTCAAGCGTGTTTTTCTCCGGATAGTAAACAAAGAAGTCATACGGGTCCCATAAGTTTACGTTAAGTTCTGCATCCACGAACCATAAAGAATCTGTTTTAAATAAACTTATTCCCATGATATCGTGTTTCTCCAGGGAAGCCAGCTCGTGCATGACCGCCTTTGCGATTTCGCCTTCTTTAGATGCCATCCCGCTACTTTCATCTATAACAGTCGGAACCGCTTCATTTCTAATCTCGCCGTCAACTATTCTTGAAGACATGCACCTACTGTCAAGCTTAAAAATTTCCGCTTCGGATGATAGTTTTTCTTTGTATTTACCATTAAAGTCTTCATCCGTAATCTTTTCTTTATACCCTGTATCATGTATTACTTCCCAACCGGTTTCCCCATCGGAAATCGAGTGAATCTTCACTAGAGCCAGTTCTTTACCGGGGCGAGTTTCGTTTGAACAATCAGTAATGAAAGTAAAAAGAAACCGCACGGCAAAAAAGCTCAAAGTCAAAGCTATCAGGCATCCAAAGCCAATTAAAACGCCCGGCCAAACTTTACTCTTTTCTTTTTTCATATTTTCCCTCACATAGTAAATGAATAAATCAAATAATAGGCCACTAAAACGCTGCAAATTGCTCCGGGAAGAAGAAGCAACAATCGCGCAGGCATTTTGACTCTATCTTTCCCAATGAATTTAAAAGCTAAGATATTTACTATCCATAATGGAATTAGTCCAATCAAAAGCGCGAATCCGCCTCCGTCCCAATTCGCTACAGGGAGCATTGCATCGGGATTTGGAACCCTAGTGTCGTGAATAGTGAGCGGATATCCGAATCGACATAAGCATGCGATTCCAAGCACATTAAATGCGCCGACAATCCATTTTAAGGCCTTTTCATCTTTCATTTCCCACCTCATACAATTAAACAACGTATAAGAATAAACCTCGTGGGCTTATTCAAATGAGCAACTCCACTACTCCGGAATATCCGCATCCTTATACTCCAAAATGTCTCCCGGCTGGCAATCCAGGGCCCAGCAAAGCTTTGCAAGGGTGCTTACCTTTATGGCCTTTGCTTTTCCGGTTTTTAAAACGGACATATTGGCCTGTGTGATTCCGACCTTTTCCGCAAGCTCGCCCACGCTCATTTTGCGCTTGGCAAGCATCACATCAATGTTAAAAATAATATCGCCTTCCATGCGCACCTCCTAAATCGTTAAATCGCTGTCTTCCTGTAAAGTCGCTGCTTTTTGCACAAGGTGTGATAATGATGCTGCCGCAACGGATACGCACACGCCCGCAAAAACAATGAACATTGACAGAATCACAATTCCCGGATGGCTTAAATTTAAAAGCCATAAAACCACGTTTCCAAAAAAGAAAACACCTGCGTCTGTTGCGGCAAGAACAGAAATTGCCCTTAACCTTTCTGCGTTCTTTTGGCTAAAGGACTTATCAATTCCAATGTCTGTTGCTATCTTCCATGCAAATCCAAGTGCCACATAGCAATTAATCCCCGTGCACCAGATAAAGCAAAGCCAAGGCCAGAATCCGTGGGAATACTCAGGATATTTTGCAACCATAGTCCTTCCAAGCTCGGGAACCACGTATAAATAAATAAACAATCCGCAAATCCCGATTCCCACAAGAATCACCTTTATCCAATTTGCCAGTTTCTTTTGATCCATTACTCCTACCTCCTAAAATCCTCAAATAATATAAATAGAATCGTCCTGATTTTTATAATCCTCTTTCTATCCTCAATATAATCTCGTTTTTTCTGTATGTCAACACTTTTTTATCGTATCACAATATATTTTTGCCGTTTTACATGCTTATGATGGTTATGGGATGATAGCACTAATGCCCAAAATATCTCTTTTTGACTAAGGCTCTTGCAATAGGTGCTTTTAGTCAAAGATTTTCCCATATTTTAGCCCATGGAAGATGTTGTTTTTGACTAAGGCTGCGCCTTTCTGCGGTTTTAGCCAAAAATCGGTCTGTTGGAACGAGTAAAATCTGCGATTTCTTTGACTAAATCACGCCACCTTGCTTCTCTTAGTCAAAAAGTTCGGCGCAAAAGATAAATAGTAGCTCCGGGGATATGGTAAAAGCGAAAAATAGCTCCGGGAGGCAGCAAAACGCATGAAATAGCGCCGGAAGGCGGTAAAAAGCAAAAAGTGGCGCGTGAAAGCAGAAAGAGGCGGCAAACGATGCCAAACTTTCCGAATCGGAAAGTTTATTTTGTAGTAATTGTATAAACGGTATGTTAAAATTAGATAAGCAACCTTATAAACTAAAGCCATAAAGAAACGAAACACCAAACAGGAGACAAAAATGGCTAAGTTATCAAATTATAAGGAAATGCTAAAAGACAAAAACTATGTAAAGCTTTTATTTTCAAATCTTATCAACAGATTCGGCGATTCCATCGACGCAATCGCTTTTACATGGCTTGTATACGACATCACAAAAAGTGCTTCTTGGGCAGCTTTGATATTTGGTTTAAACATTCTTCCGAATGTGGTGCTGCAGCCCTTTCTTGGCGCACTGGTTGAAAAGCTTAATAAAAAGAATGTGATCGTGTTTACTCATGTTTTAAGATTCATCGTAATTTCGGGCTTTGTGGCAATTTATCTTACAAGAACCGTCACTCCCTTAATGATGGTAGCCTTCACACTTTTGATTACATCAATTGAATCCTTAAATCTTCCGGCAAGCACAGCCTTTATTCAAAATCTTATAAAGAAAGAAAACATGTCCTACGCCATAAGCTTAAATTCAAGCTTATCAAACGCCGTAGCAATAGTTGGTAAAGGCTTGGCAGGCGTAATCATCGCCACAATTGGCATGGCAGGCGCAATGTTTATTGACGCCGCAACCTTCCTTTTGGCAGGCCTTTCAATTATGGCAATCAGATTGCCAAAGAAAGAAAACGACATTACAAGTACCGAAGCTTCCAATGCTTCAAATAAGGAAACCAAAAAGAAAGAATCCTTCTTATTCCTTTTAAAAGACGGAATCAAGTACATTTTAAAAGACAAAATAATTATAAATATCACACTCATGGCGGTAATGGTCAACTTTATGGTGGTGCCTCTTAACTCACTTCAGGCGCCCATTGCAAGCGAATGTTTCAAGCTTGGAAGCGAACTTTTAAGCGTAATGGGCATAGCCGCATCCCTTGGAGGAATCGTGGGCTCGTTAATCTTACCCATCGTCCAGGAAAAGTTTAGCTCAAAGAAAATCATCACCGGCGGAATCTTTGGTCTTGGCAGCGCAATGGTTGCTCTCTCAATGGGACGCTTTTTAAACGGCGCAGCCATTCCCGGTTTTTTACTTGCAGGCGCCTGCTTCTTCGTGCTTATGCTCTCTTGCTCGATTGTAAGCTCCACCATAAGCGTTCAGTTTTTAAAGACCACAGACCCTAAGTATATAGCCCGCGCAGCCGCAGTTTTAAACGCAGCATGCTCAATGTCAATGCCCATAGCTTCGCTTATAGTAAGCGGCCTTGCAGTAAATTTATCAGCCGACATCCTTATAGGTGCCGCAGGAATCCTTACAATCCTTATCGTCCTTGTAATCGGCCTTAGCAAAATGAAGTTTGACTCTGCCGAGCCTGCAAAGACCACGGAAAAAGAAACCGAATTGGCCGCTTAATCGGCTTTTATCATAAAGCCCTTTAAAATAAACAATTATTCAATATAAAATGAGGAGAACCTATGCAGCTTAAACTTGCAGACAACATCAAACGTTACAGAAAGCAAATGAATTTAACCCAGGAGGAGCTTTCAGAACACCTGGGAGTCACAATAGGCGCCGTGTCAAAGTGGGAGAATTCAAACAATGTGCCTGATATCTTAATGTTAATGGACATTGCCAATTTCTTTAACGTTTCCGTGGATGAGCTGTTGGGCTATGAAATGACTTCAAAGAATCAGGAAGATCTTGTAACATCCATAGACACCCTTTGCAACGAGCGAAAATTTGAAGAAGCGCTTGACGAATCAAGAAAAGCCCTTGCCAGGTATCCTCACAACTTTAAAATTATTTATGTTGCGGCAAACGCACACTATTACTCCGTCTACGAGGGCCACAATTTGACCGATCCTTCCACTGCTATTGAACTTTACAAAAAGGCCCTTGCTTACATTTCTCAAAATTCCGACCCTGACATAAGCGAATTTTCTATTAAACATAAAATTTGCGAGATGTATTCAAAATTTGACAAAGAAAAAGCCTTGGAAGGCTTTAAAGAAATAAACTACGACGGAGTCACAAATCCATTGATCGCTCAGCTTCTTTCCGATATGGGAAGGCGGGATGAAGCGCTTACATACCACACATACTCCCTTTTGCGGTGCTTTTCCGAAACCTACACAACTCTTACAAACAGTGCGGCATGCCTTGCCAAAAGCGGAAAAGCGAGCGATATAAATACAGCTATCGAAATGCTAAACAGCGCCCTTACAATTATTGATACATTTACAAAGAAAGACAAAGTAAACTATACCTTTAAGTTTACAATCCCGACACTTTTTATAAAGGGATTTTTATATGAGCTTCTGGGGGAAGAAGAAGTGATGAAAGAATATATAAAGAAAAGCTATGAGGCCGCTGTATTATACGATAAAAGTAAGGTTGAAAGTGAACTTTCGAAAAGCCTAAAGTATTTCTTTATTGAAAAGAAAGTCTACGGCTTTGACAATGTGGGAACCACCGCTTTGGAAGGTGTGGAATCACTCTTTAAATCCGAAATTAAAGAGTTAAGCGGAAAGTTAAAAGAAGGAATGCAAAAAGCAATAGACTACTGGAACAGCCTAAAAACAAAATTTTAAAAAAAGTAATAGGCAATTGCCTACCGGTACAGGCTAAAGAAAAATAAGCCGGAAAAAACTCAAAAAACAAAGCTTACCAAAACAGTCTAAAGGGGATATTAATATAAAAAGAAAGCCTCCTTGCATATTTAATGCAAAGGGGCTGTTTCTTTTAACTTTCCCAAAACAGCTCATCGAGCGTTTTGTTAAGTACTTTACAAATCGCAATGCACAAATTTATCGTAGGATTGTAATCTCCCTTTTCTATTGCATTTATCGTCTGTCTGGAGACACCTACCTTGTCCGCCAGTTCTTGTTGCGACATATCGAAAGAGGCTCTGGCGGATTTTAATTTCAAATTTTTCATAATCAGTCCTCTTCTTTTTTGTCTTTTATTTTCTTTATAAGCAGTAAAACAAGCAAATATCCTATCAGTAAACCGCAAAGCAGATTCAAACTTCCGGATGCGGTGACAACTCCGTTGTCAATAAATGTGCCCCTTAAAATGTGCACAATACCGATTCCGATATTTAAAACACCTATGAATATAAAGAAACCAATAAAGCACTTTCTGTTTTCATTAAGCTTAAAGTATGCGTCTTTCATGATGGAATTTGTAAGCATTACCGCTATTCCCACCGCTATGCCAAGGAAGATTAGTAAGGTCTTTGA
>JAILCK010000202.1 GCA_024680435.1 Lachnospiraceae bacterium | reverse complement strand
GGTAAGCTTGGCGTTAAGGTTTGGATCTACAAGGGTGAGGTCCTTCCTACAAAGTCTAACAAGGAAGGGAGCGATAAATAATGTTAATGCCTAAAAGAGTAAAGCGTCGTAAACAGTTCCGTGGCACTATGGCAGGAAAAGCGATGCGTGGAAATACCATTTCTTATGGTGAATTCGGTCTTGTAGCAACAGAGCCCAGCTGGATCAAGTCAAACCAGATTGAAGCAGCCCGTGTAGCTATGACAAGATACGTAAAACGTGGTGGTCAGGTTTGGATTAAGATTTTCCCTGACAAGCCCATCACAGCAAAGCCGGCAGAAACTCGTATGGGTTCCGGTAAAGGAACAGTAGAATATTGGGTAGCAGTAGTTAAGCCCGGACGTGTAATGTTTGAAATTGCCGGTGTTCCTGAAGAAACAGCAAGAGAAGCATTACGTTTGGCATCTCACAAGCTTCCTGTTAAATGTAAGATCGTTTCTAAAGCGGACTTGGAAGGCGGTGCATCTAATGAAAACTAATAAGTATGTTGAAAGCTTAAATGCAAAGACAACTGCAGAATTAGCTAAGGAATTAACCGATGCTAAGAAGGAACTTTTCAATTTAAGATTCCAGAATGCCACTAACCAGTTAGATAACACAGCAAGAATTACAGAAGTTAGAAAGAACATAGCAAGAATTCAGACCGTTATGACTGCAAAGTCTAAGGCTGAAGCCTAAGTTCGGCATTTGACAATCAGAAAGGAGACTTAGAATCGTGGAAGAAAGAAATCTTAGAAAAACACGTACCGGTAAAGTTGTCAGCGACAAGATGGACAAGACAATTACGGTTGCAGTTGAAGATCACGTAAAGCATCCTCTTTACGGAAAAATCGTTAAGAGAACTTACAAGCTTAAGGCTCATGATGAAGAGAACACTTGTAAGATCGGTGATACAGTTAAAGTAATGGAAACAAGACCTCTCTCAAAAGGTAAGAGATGGAGACTTGTTGAAATCGTAGAAAGAGCTAAGTAAGCATTGGAAGGAGAAAAAGCATGATTCAACAGGAAAGCAGATTGAAGGTTGCTGATAACACCGGTGCTAAAGAATTGCTTTGCATCCGTGTTATGGGCGGATCTACAAGAAGATATGCTAACATCGGCGATGTTATCGTTGCCAGTGTTAAAGATGCTACACCCGGTGGAATGGTTAAGAAGGGTGATGTAGTAAAGGCTGTTGTTGTTCGTACAGTTAAAGGCGCTCGTCGTAAAGACGGTTCCTATATTAAGTTTGACGAAAATGCTGCAGTAATTATCAAAGATGACAAGGAACCCAAGGGAACCCGTATCTTTGGACCTGTAGCACGTGAGCTTCGTGAGAAACAGTTCTCAAAGATTGTTTCTTTAGCTCCCGAAGTACTCTAGGAGGTAGCTAAATGGCAACAATGAAGATTAAGAAAGGTGATACTGTTAAGGTTATCGCCGGCAAGGATACCGGAAAAGAAGGTAAGGTCCTTGTTGTAGACCAGAAGAACGCTAAGGTAGTTGTAGAAGGCGTTAACATGGTTACCAAGCATATGAAGCCCTCCCAGGCTAATCAGAATGGCGGCATTGTACAGAAGGAAGCAGCAATCGATGTTTCAAACGTAATGCTCGTATTCAAGGGTAAAACTACTCGTGTTGGCTTCAAGATGGATGGCGACAAGAAGGTCCGTTTTGCTAAGGCAACGGGCGACGTTATTGATAAGTAAAGGAGGCCAATGAAACGTGAGTAGATATAAGGATTTATACAAAAACGAAATTGTCAAGGCAATGACAGACAAGTTCGGTTATAAAAACGTTATGGAAGTTCCTAAGCTCGACAAGATCGTTATCAACATGGGTGTTGGTGAAGCTAAGGAAAACGCTAAAGTTTTAGAATCTGCTGTAGCTGACATGGAAAAGATTGCAGGTCAGAAGGCAGTTATTACAAAAGCTAAGAAGTCTGTTGCAAACTTCAAGATTCGTGAAGGACAGGCAATCGGATGTAAGGTTACACTTCGTGGAGAAAAGATGTATGATTTCTGCGATCGTCTTGTAAACCTTGCACTCCCTCGAGTTCGTGACTTCAGAGGCGTAAATGCAAACGGATTTGATGGAAGAGGAAACTACGCACTTGGTATCAAGGAACAGATCATTTTCCCTGAAATCGAATACGATAAGATTGATAAGGTTCGTGGTATGGACATTATCTTCGTAACTACAGCAAAGACAGATGAAGAGGCACGTGAATTACTTAGATTATTCAACATGCCGTTCGCGAAATAGGAGGAGACAAAAATATGGCTAAAACAGCAATGAAGCTTAAACAGCAAAAGAAGCCTAAGTTCTCTACCAGAGCTTATACCCGCTGCAAAATTTGCGGACGTCCCCATGCAGTATTAAGAAAGTATGGAATCTGCAGAGTTTGCTTCCGTGAACTCGCTTACAAGGGTGAAATTCCCGGCGTAAAGAAAGCCAGCTGGTAAAAAGAAGGAAGGAGGACAATCAAATGGCATGTAATGATCCCATTGCAGATATGCTTACAAGAATTCGTAATGCTAACACTGCAAAACACGATACAGTAGATGTACCTGCATCAAAGATGAAGACAAGCATTGCTCAGATTCTCTTAGATGAAGGTTTCATTAAAAAATATGAAATCATTGAAGACGGCAATTTCAAGACTATCCGTATCACATTAAAGTATGGTGCTGATAAGAACGAAAAGATTATCTCCGGTATCCAGAGAATTTCTAAACCCGGTCTTCGTGTATACGCAAGCAAGGAAGATCTTCCTAAGGTTCTTGGTGGACTTGGTATCGCTATCATCTCCACAAACCAGGGCGTTGTAACCGACAAGAAAGCTCGTGAGCTTGAAGTTGGTGGCGAAGTTCTTGCATTCGTATGGTAATTTTTTTGAATTATTAACCTAAATTTTAATAGGAGGTACGGGCATGTCACGTATAGGTAAAATGCCAATCGCGATTCCTGCAGGTGTAACTGTAGAAGTTGCAGAAAATAACAAAGTGACCGTTAAAGGTCCCAAGGGAACACTTGAAAGAGTATTACCCAAGGAAATGGAAGTTAAGGTTGAAGGCGCAGAAGTTACAGTTTCTCGCCCCAACGACTTAAAGAAAATGAAATCCCTTCACGGATTGACCAGAACACTTATCAACAACATGGTTGTAGGTGTTACATCCGGTTATGAAAAGAAGCTTGAAGTCAACGGTGTTGGTTACAAAGCTCAGAAGTCCGGTAAGAAGTTAACATTATCCTTAGGTTATTCACATCCGGTTGAAATGGAAGATCCCGCAGGTATCGAAACCGCAGTTGATGGTAACGTTATCATCGTTAAGGGTATCGACAAAGAAAAAGTTGGCCAGTTTGCAGCTGAAATCAGAGACAAGAGAAGACCTGAACCTTATAAGGGCAAGGGTATCAAGTATGCCGATGAAGTTATCAGACGTAAAGTTGGTAAGACCGGTAAGAAATAATAGATAAGGAGAGTGTTAAAATGGTTAGTAAAGAATCTAAACAGGAAATCCGTGTTAAAAAGCACATGAAAATCCGCAACCGTTTTGCCGGAACAGCTGAAAGACCTCGTCTTGCAGTATTCCGTAGCAATAACCATATGTATGCTCAAATTATCGATGATACAGTTGGTAAGACTTTAGTAGCTGCGTCCACAAACGAAAAGGACGTTAAGGCTCAGTTAAAGAAGACTAACGACGTCGAAGCAGCAGCATATTTAGGTACTGTAATTGCAAAGCGTGCAATTGAAAAAGGTATTAAGACAGTTGTCTTTGATAGAGGCGGCTTTATATACCAGGGAAAAGTAGCAGCATTAGCTGACGCAGCAAGAGAAGCTGGGTTGGAATTCTAGGAAGGAGAACACATCACATGAAACGCACTATGATAGATACAACTAACATGGAGTTCAGTGAAAAGGTAGTAACCATCAAGCGTGTTACAAAGGTTGTTAAGGGCGGACGTAACATGCGTTTCACAGCCTTGGTAGTTGTTGGTGACTCTAACGGTCACGTAGGCGCCGGCCTTGGAAAAGCTGCTGAAATTCCTGAAGCTATTCGTAAAGGTAAAGAAGACGCTATGAAGAATCTCGTAAGTGTTGCACTTGACGAGAACAAATCAATCTCTCATGATTACTTTGGTAAGTACGGATCAGCTTCCGTATTACTTAAGAAGGCCCCTGAAGGTACCGGTATTATCGCAGGTGGTCCCGCTCGTATTGTTTGCGAACTTGCAGGCATCAAGAATATCCGTACAAAGTCACTCGGATCAAACAACAAGCAGAACGTTGTTCTTGCAACAATTGCAGGCCTTTCTGAGCTTAAGAGCCCTGAACAGGTTGCAGCAAACCGTGGCAAGTCCGTTGACGAAGTAATGGCGTAAGGAGGACTGTAATCATGGCAACAAAGAAAGTTAAAAAGATTAAAGTTACTTTAGTGAAATCTACTATCGGAGCCATTCCGAAGCACAGAGCAACTGTTGAAGCATTAGGCCTTCATAAGCTTAATCAGACAGTAGAGCTTCCTGATAACGATGCTGTAAAGGGAATGATTCAGCAGGTTAGACACTTAGTTAAAGTAGAAGAAGCTTAATAAAGAGGAGGTGTCACAATGGAATTATCTAACTTACAGCCCGCAGAAGGCTCTAAACACAGCGATAATTTTAGAAGAGGTCGTGGACACGGTTCAGGAAACGGCAAGACCGCAGGTAAGGGTCACAAGGGTCAGAAGGCTCGTTCCGGTCAGCCCAGAATCGGTTTCGAAGGTGGTCAGATGCCTTTGTACAGACGACTTCCTAAGAGAGGTTTCAAGAACAGAAACCATAAAGAAATCGTAGCTATTAACGTAAGCGCATTAGAAGTGTTCGATAACGGTGCAACAGTTGATGTTGAAGCACTTATCGCACAGGGAATTATTAAGAACCCTGCAGACGGTGTTAAGATTCTTGGCAACGGAGAACTTACCAAAAAGCTCAATGTTAAGGTTAACTCTTACAGCGAATCAGCTAAAGAGATGATTGAGAAGCTTGGTGGAACTGCAGAGGTGATCTAATGCTTAAAACACTCAGAGATGCATTAAAGATAAAAGAAGTAAGAACAAAGTTACTTTATACATTGTTAATGATCGTCATCATCAGAATCGGCTGTCAAATGCCGGTTCCCGGTGTTGACCGTAGTTACTTTGCTAACTGGTTTGCAAGCCAGACAAGCGATGCATTCAACTTCTTGGATGCTTTCACAGGTGGTTCGTTCTTGCAGATGTCATTATTGGCATTGAACATCACACCTTACATTACATCTTCCATTATTATGCAGCTCTTAACAATTGCAATCCCTGCACTTGAAGAGATGCAGAAGGAAGGCGGCGAAGGCAGAAAAAAGATTGCTTCCATTACTCGTTACGTAACAGTAGCACTTGCACTTATCGAATCAACAGCAATGACCATTTCATTCGGTCAGAGCGGTTTGCTTCAAAAGTTCAATGCTCTTAACGTAATCACAGCAATCGTTGCTTTGACAGCAGGTAGTGCTTTCGTAATGTGGATTGGCGAAAGAATTACAGAGAACGGTATCGGAAACGGTATTTCCATTATCCTTCTTGTAAACATCATTTCAAGAATCCCTCAGGATATGACAAGTTTAATTTCACAGTTCGTAACCGGAAAGCTTATTGCTCAGCAGATTTTGGCTGTAGTTATTATTCTTGCAATCCTTGTACTTATGATTATGCTTGTAGTTTTACTTAACTCAGGCATTCGTAAGATCCCTGTTCAGTACGCTCGTCGTTCACAGGGTTCACAGATTGGCAGCGGTACAGCTTCCAATATTCCGATCCGTATCAATACAGCAGGTGTTATTCCGATTATCTTTGCATCATCACTTTTGCAGACACCCGGAATCATCACTTCCTTAGTAATGGGTAACCAGAGTCCTACAGGAGTTTGGGGTGAAGTACTTAAGTACTTAAGCTCAAGATACTGGGTCAACAAAGCATACCCGATTTACTCAATCGGCTTACTTGTTTATTGTATCCTTGTTGTTGTATTTGCTTACTTCTATACATCGATTACATTTAATCCTATAGAACTTGCAGACAACTTAAAGAAGTCAAACGGCTTTATCCCCGGCATTCGCCCCGGTAAGCCTACCAGCGACTATATTACAAACATTTTGAATGCCATCATCTTCATTGGTGCAATCGGACTTACGATCGTAGGTGTTTTACCTTACATCTTCTACGGAGTATTTAATGCTTCCGTAACATTCCTTGGCACCAGCCTTATCATTATCGTAAGCGTTATCATTGAAACACTTACACAGGTTGAAGGCATGATGCTTGTAAGAAATTACAAGGGATTTTTAAATCAGTAATCATTTATTTGCACATATGGTTCGGAGTGGGATTTATCCCGCTCCGAAGTTGTGCGTTAAAAAAGAATATTATTTGGAAACAAGATTTTTGTTTCTTTATACTATAGATACTTACTTAAAATAAGGAGCAGTTCAAAATGAAGATTATTATGTTAGGAGCCCCCGGTGCCGGAAAAGGTACTCAGGCAGAAATGATTTGCGAAAAGTACAACATTCCTCATGTTTCAACAGGCGATATCTTCCGTGCAAACATTAAAAACGGAACTAAGCTTGGTATGGAAGCAAAACAGTACATGGATAAGGGCTTACTTGTTCCCGATGAATTAACAGTAAAGATTTTACTTGACCGTGTAGCTCAAGATGATTGTAAGGACGGATACGTACTCGACGGATTCCCTCGTACAATTCCTCAGGCAGAAGTATTGGACAAGGCTCTTACAGAGTTAAACGACAAAGTTGATTTTGCAATCAACGTTGATGTACCCGATGAAAACATCATCAACCGTATGTCAGGAAGAAGAGCATGTGTTTCTTGCGGTGCTACATACCATGTAGAATATGCTGCTCCCAAGAAGGAAGGCATCTGCGATAAGTGCGGAGCCGAACTTATTTTAAGAAACGATGATAAGCCTGAAACTGTAAAGAACAGATTAAGCGTTTATCACGATCAGACACAGCCTTTAATTGAGTACTACTCAAAGAAGGGTATCCTTAAAGAAGTAGACGGAACAAAGGCAATGAACGAAGTATTTAATTCAATAGTAGATATTCTTTCAAAGTAGGAGGAAACATGTCAGTAACGATTAAATCTCAAAGAGAGATAGAACTCATGAGAGAATCGTGCAGGATTCTCGGGGAAGTGCATGATGCACTTTCAAAGATTATAGCACCGGGCATCTCGACAAAGGAAATTGATATAGAAGGCGAAAAGCTGATAAGAAGCTACGGCTGCGTACCTAACTTTTTACACTATAACGGATTTCCCGCTTCGATTTGTGTGTCCGTAAACGACGAGGTCGTACACGGTATTCCCAATAAGAAGAAAATTTTAAAAGAAGGCGATATCGTAAGTCTTGATTGCGGTCTTATTTATAAGGGTTATCACTCAGATGCCGCAAGAACCTACGGAGTCGGAAAGATTTCCGATGAGGCTCAAAAACTTATCGATGTAACAAAGCAGTCGTTCTTTGAAGGAATTAAATATGCAAAGGCCGGTAACCACTTATACGATATTTCAAATGCCATCGATGATTATGTAACACCTTTTGGCTATGGCATTGTAAGAGACTTGGTGGGACATGGAATCGGAACAAGTCTTCACGAAGACCCTCAGATTCCTAACTTCAGACAGAAGCGCCATGGCATTTTGCTTGAGCCCGGTATGACACTTGCAATTGAGCCCATGATAAATATAGGAACATGGGAAGTATGCTGGGAAGACGATGATTGGACAGTAGTTACCGAAGACGGTTCTTTGTCCGCTCACTATGAAAACACAATCCTCATTACCGAGGGTGAACCCGAAATATTAACACTTGGCAAAAAATAACGGAGGAATTGAATGTCTAAACAGGATGTTATCGAAATTGAGGGAACTGTAGTTGAAAAGCTTCCCAATACCATGTTTCAGGTAGAACTTGAAAACGGCCACAAGGTTTTGGCACACATAAGCGGCAAGCTTCGTCAGAACTTTATCCGTATCTTACCCGGTGACAAGGTAACGCTTGAGTTATCACCCTACGACCTTTCAAAAGGAAGAATCATCTGGAGAGATAAATAAGCGATAATTTCTTTTAATTTACAGGTTGCAAACAGGAAACTGTTGTGATACAATGATACTCGGTCTTTTTTGGGCGAGGAGCTTTTGCTTGCATAAAAAAGGCTATCGGAAGAACTGAAAGGAGGACATCATGAAAGTAAGATCTTCTGTAAAACCTATTTGCGAAAAATGCAAAGTTATCAAGCGTAAGGGAAAGATCAGAATTATCTGTGAAAACCCTAAGCACAAGCAGGTACAGGGTTAATCCTATTTTAGGATTTGAAGTATATATACGTAGTAATTAATTGATTTATTCAATTATTTGAGCCTACGAATAATACTTTTGAAACCGAGGAGAGCTCAATAATACGGAGAGCTCGTAACCTGTCGGAAAAATCGGGAGCCGTCCCGATCGGGTGATATTAATCACCTCATTCAATTAGTAATTGCATGCAAGGCATGCACACATGTGGCCAAGGCCACGAGAATTTGGAGGAAATAAAAAATGGCTCGTATCGCAGGTATTGACTTACCCAGAGAAAAACGTGTTGAAATCGGTTTGACTTACATCTACGGTATCGGTAGAACATCATCAAACAAGATTTTGGCAGCCGCAAAGGTTAACCCTGACACTCGTGTTAGAGATTTAACTGACGAAGAAGTTAAGAGAATCGGCGAAATTATCGCTGAAGGCTACACAATCGAAGGTGACCTTCGTCGTGAAGTAGCATTCAACATCAAGACTCTTCAGGAAATCGGATGTTACAGAGGTATCCGTCATCGTAAGGGACTTCCCGTACGTGGACAGAAGACAAAGACAAACGCTCGTACTCGTAAGGGTCCCAAGCGTACTGTAGCAAATAAGAAGAAGTAAGTAACCAGTAAATAGTAATTGGAGAAAGTAGGTTAGTTTAAAATGGCTAAAGTTGCAAAGAAAGTAACAAAAAAGCGCGTAAAGAAAAACGTTGAACGTGGACAGGCACATATCCAGGCATCTTTCAATAACACCATCGTTACATTAACAGATGCTGAAGGTAACGCTTTATCATGGGCAAGTGCCGGTGGTCTTGGATTTAGAGGTTCAAAGAAATCTACTCCCTATGCTGCACAGATGGCCGCAGAGACAGCTACAAAGGCTGCTATCCCTCACGGCTTAAAGTATGTTGACGTATTTGTAAAGGGTCCCGGCTCAGGCCGTGAAGCTGCAATTCGTGCACTTGCTGCTGCAGGTTTGGAAGTTGTTTCTATCAGAGACGTAACTCCTGTACCTCACAACGGATGCAGACCCCCCAAGCGTCGTCGTGTGTAGTCTTATTTACTGTTTTTAATAAGACAATTAACAAGCGTTGGAAGAAGACAGCCTAGAAGGCTGCTGTAAACAATAATTTGAAAGGAAATTAAAACAATGGCAATTAACAGAACTCCTGTATTAAAAAGATGCAGATCTTTAGACCTTGATCCTATCTTTTTAGGATATGACAAGAAGTCAAACAGAAGCTCACGTGCAGGCAAGAAGATGTCTGAATACGGATTACAGCTTCGTGAAAAACAGAAAGCAAAATTCATCTACGGCGTACTTGAAAAGCCTTTCCGTAACTACTATGAAAAGGCTGATCGTATGAAAGGTATGACCGGTGAAAACCTTATGGTTATGCTTGAATCAAGACTTGACAACGTAATCTTCCGTATGGGATTTGCTCGTACACGTAAGGAAGCAAGACAGGTTGTTGATCACAAGCATGTATTGGTAAACGGAAAGTTAATCAACATTCCTTCTTACCTCATCAAGGCCGGCGATGTTATCACATTGACAGACAAGGCTAAAGAATTACAGCGTTATAAAGATGTCCTTGAAGTAACAGGCGCTAGACTTGTTCCTGAATGGATTGACGTAGATCAGGACGCTTTCAAGGGAACCATCAAGAATCTTCCTACTAGAGAAATGATTGATGTTCCTGTTAACGAAATGCTTATTGTCGAATTATATTCAAAATAAAGTAATTTCACAAAATCCTAAAGGAGGGTATTTACTGTGTTTGAATTTGAAAGACCGAATGTTGAAGTTGTTGAAGTGTCCGAAGATAAGAAGTATGGCAAGTTTGTTGCTGAGCCCCTTGAGAGAGGCTATGGTATTACCCTTGGCAATTCTTTAAGAAGAATCATGCTTTCTTCATTACCCGGTGCTGCAGTAAGCCAGATTAAGATTGAAGGTGTACTCCATGAGTTTTCTTCAATTCCCGGAGTAAAAGAAGACGTAACTGAAATTATCTTAAATGTTAAGAAACTCGCAATCAGAAATACAAGTGATTCATATGAGCCCAAGACAGCTTATATCGATTTCACAGGTGAAGGCGTTATCAAAGCTTCAGACATTCAGGCTGATTCTGACATTGAAATCTTAAATCCCGATCTTGTAATCGCTACACTTTGCGGCGGCAAGGATGCTAAGTTCTACATGGAACTTACAATCACAAAGGGCCGTGGATACGTTAGCGCAGACAAGAATAAAAACGATGATCTTCCCATCGGTGTTATCGCAGTTGATTCAATCTACACACCCGTAGAAAGAGTTAACATGACTGTTAACAACACTCGTGTAGGTCAGGTTACTGATTTTGACAAACTTACATTAGACGTTTATACAAACGGTACTCTTGCTCCCGAAGAGGCTGTAAGCCTTGCAGCAAAGGTATTAAGTGAGCACTTGTCACTCTTCATCGACCTTTCCGAAGCAGGACAGAAGACAGACGTTATCACAAGTAAGGAAGACAGCTCTAAGGGAAGACCTGTTGATGACATGAGCATCGATGAGTTGGAACTTTCTGTTCGTTCTTACAACTGCTTAAAGAGAGCAGGCATCAATACTGTTGGTGAACTTGTAAACAAGACACCCGAAGACATGATGAAGGTTAGAAACCTTGGTCGTAAGTCTTTAGAAGAAGTATTGTTCAAACTTAAGGAGTTAGGTTTACAGTTAAACTCCGTTGAAGACATGATATAGTTTAGAATGCATTGATTGTGCGGTAAGACCGTAAGAGCACGCACGAAAGGAATTTAAAATGGCAAAGTACAGAAAGTTAAGCAGAACATCTGCACAGAGAAAGGCTTTATTAAGAGGCCAGGTAACATCATTAATTGCTAACGGCAAGATCGTTACAACAGAAGCTAAGGCTAAAGAAGTTTCTAAGATCGCTGAAGGACTTATTGCATTAGCAGTTAAGGAAAAAGACAATTTTGAAACAGTTAAAGTAACAGCTAAGGTTGCCAAGAAAGATAAAGATGGCAAGCGCGTTAAAGAAGTAGTAGACGGAAAGAAAGTTACTGTTTACGAATCAGTTGAGAAGGAAATCAAGAAAGATAAGCCTTCAAGACTTCACGCACGTCGTCAGATGCTTAAGGTTCTCTACACAGACGAAACCAACAAGCTCTTCGATGAAATCGCTCCCAAGTATGTAAATCGTAACGGTGGTTACACAAGAATCGTTAAGATTGGTCAGCGTAAGGGTGATGCTGCAATGGAAGTACTTCTTGAGTTAGTTTAATTCAAAGATAAAAGAGAGTATCGAAAGATACTCTCTTTTTTTGATTGCCGACAAGCAAAATTGAATCATGTGTTTAAGTTATTCACTTTCCGTTTTTAGCCGCATATTCGGCCAATGTTTCATTTCCACCCATTACCCTTGCTATTATGGCACAAATAATAATGATGAGAATGATTTTTGCCAAAGGAATAATTATATTCTTTTCGTATGGAGCAAGTTTTTCTCGAATTATTTTGTATTTATCTTTAAAGAAAGTTCCTATTCTTTCAAATAAGCTTTTCATATGCTACGTTCCTTGTATTTTCTTTGTAATTTAAGTATAATCAATTAGATTGTAATATTCTAGTTTATTCTTTGATAAAGGTAATAAAAGTGGAAATTGTAAAAGCAGATCATCTTTCATTTGATTATATAAGGCGAGACGAAGAAGGAAATGTGGAAGGCATCACTACCGCAGTCAATAATGTTTCTTTCACCGTAAAAAAAGGAGATTTTGTGGCAATCCTTGGCCACAACGGATCCGGTAAGTCTACTCTTGCCAAGCACTTAAACGCAACTCTGTATCCTACAGAAGGCGCAGTTTATGTGGAAGGAAAGAACACTAACGATGAAAAGAATCTCTGGGACATACGTGAAACCGTCGGAATGGTGTTTCAAAACCCCGATAACCAGATAATCGGACAGATTGTGGAAGAGGACGTTGGATTCGGGCCTGAAAACTTAGGTGTTCCCACAAAGGAAATCTGGGAAAGAGTCGAAGAATCCTTAAAGGCCGTGGGAATGTATGAATACAGAAAGAAATCTCCAAACAGGCTTTCGGGCGGCCAAAAGCAGAGAGTATCCATTGCAGGCGTGCTTGCAATGCACCCTTCATGCATAGTGTTTGATGAGCCGACGGCAATGCTTGACCCCATAGGACGTAAAGAAGTTATAAGGGCCGCAAGAGCTTTAAATGATGTTGAAAAAATTACGGTTATTTTAATCACACACTACATGGATGAAATCGTGCATGCGGATAAAGTAATTGTGATGGATAAAGGTTCCATCGCCATGGCGGGAACTCCCCGTGAAATCTTTTCGCAGATTGATAAGCTTAAAGAACTTAGACTTGATGTGCCTCAGGTAACAATGTGTGCGCACTTACTTAAAGAAAGGGGATTAAATATTCCCGGAACAATACTTACAAAT
>JAILCK010000203.1 GCA_024680435.1 Lachnospiraceae bacterium | reverse complement strand
CCATGCTGTTTTCTAACTTTTCTACTTTCAAACTCATTAAAAATTTCCTCCTTAATGGCCCAATCGGCCACAATCATCGAGATATTATAACACACGGATGCCTTATAATCCAGCAGAATTAATTAAATATGGATAAATTTTACCGGGGGTTGTTTATATATTGTTTAAAGAAACGCTCCTTTTTCTAATTGTTAACAGTTGACTCATATTATCATATATGGGCAATGGTTAAATCTATTGGTAAAAGGTTTTACCTCCAATTTACGATTGTTTTTCCGTTTTATTGAGAGTATATTTATTTTCGGAGGATGAATTATGAAGAAAATTACAACTAAACAAATCGTTACGGCAGGTATACTTTTAGGGTTGATGGTGGTAAGCCAGATTTTTAAAAACATCTCTGTATTTATTACAGGACCGATTGTTAATACAATACTTATTATTGCAACCCTGACTTTAGGTCTATGGGTTGGCATAATTCTTTCAATTATAGCCCCTGTCACATCATTCCTTATCACAGGCGCTCCCATTATGAAGATGGTTCCTTTAATTATCCCCGCAATCATGATAGGAAACATTATTTTATGCGTAGCTACTTATACAATATATAAAAGGGTTAAAATAAACCATGCTTTATCACTTCCTATCGGCATGGTGACAGGATGTGTGCTTAAAGCAGCATTCATGGGCGGCGTTATTTCAAACTGCTTACTTGTTTACACAAAAGCAGTTCAGAATTTAAAGCCCGAAGCACTTGCTGCCGCAAAAGTGACATTCAGCGGCACACAGCTTATTACCGCTTTGATTGGTTCCGCTATTGCTTACGTTATCTGGCTTAGCGCAGGAAAATATTTAAAGAGTTTGTCTGAATAATATGGAAAAGAAAAAAGAATTACTTAGAACACTTAAGTTTGTATTGTTTTCAGCCTCTGCAGGCCTTATAGAAATCGGAGTATTTACACTACTTGAGACTCTAACAAATACAAGCTATTGGTTTAAATATTTAGTTGCTTTGGTAGCATCCGTTTTATGGAACTTTACTCTAAACCGTCGGTTTACCTTTAAATCCGCAGGTAACGTTCCGATTGCTATGGTGAAGGTAGCAATCTTCTATGCAATCTTTACTCCCGCATCAACAATCTTTGGAAATTACTTGGCAGAAGATTTGGGCGTAAACGGATTCATCGTAACTGCAATAAATATGCTTGCAAACTTCGTGCTTGAATATCTTTACGACAGATTTGTGGTATTTGGAAAAACGCTTGATACAAACGATTTAGCAAAGAAAGAAACTACTGAATAAAGAAACAAAAAGGCCCGACCGGTTAGGTCGGGCCTTAAATTTTTTATGCTCTTAAAGTTGCACCGTATTTATCGGATACATTCTTTAAAATGTCATTTACGAATCCATCAGTCATTTCCTGAGTGAATTCTTCATCCTTTGGAGTAAATACTACAGAGAACGCCATGCTCTTTTTATCTCCAAGCTGAGCGCCTTCGTAAAGGTCGAAAAGTTCAATGCTTGTGATGTAGTCGCAGGCTTCCTTGATGGCGCCTTCGATCTGGGCACATGTTAACTTCTTATCCATTACAAAGCAGAAATCTCTCTTTTCTTCTGCGTACTTAGGTAAAGGAATGAACTTTTGATTCTTTCCGTAATACTTGGTCAAAGCCTTTAAGTCTATTTCAGCGATATAACCGTTTACTCTCATATCAAGCTCATCCACGATTTCGTAAAGAAGCTGTCCCAAATATCCGATTTCTACGCCTTCGCAAAGAACCTTTGCTGTTCTGTAAGGATGAAGGAAAGTCTTTGTGGTTTCTTCGTACTCAAATTCAATGTCCAAAGAATCTGCAATGGCATCCACCAATCCCTTTAAGCTAAAGAAATCTTCGTTCTCTCCGAATACTCCGATACAGATTGTTTCTCTCTCATCGGGATAATCTTCCAAAGGAAGCTTTCCTGCAATGAACTTGTTACCAAGTTCGAAGATTCTGCCTTCCAAGATACCGTTCTTCTGGTTTCTCGCAAGAGCTTGAATCATCTGAGGCGCAAGGGTTGTTCTCATTAATGAAAGGTCTTTGTTTATAGGATTAATAAGCTTAATTGCATGTCTTTCGGGCGCATCTTCCGGAAGTCTAAGCAAATCCAAGTCGGAAGGTGAGAAGAATGAATAATGCACTCCTTCAAAAGCCCCCTGTGCGCAAAGCGCTCTCTTAATCTTAAGCTCTGTTCTTTGCTGAAGGTTGTATCCGCCACTTGTAACCTGAGCTGTGGGAATGAATGTAGGTGTGATGTGATCGTAACCATACATTCTGATAACTTCTTCAGCCACATCCTGATATGTTGCCATATCTTCTCTGTATGCGGGAACGTGAAGCGTAAGCTCATCGCCCTCTAACTTTGGATCAAAGTCAAGGTTCTTACAGATTCTTACAATATCTTCATCCGGAACCTTGATTCCAAGCACTCCATTTACTTTAGCTACACTAGCCTTTAATTCAAAGGGCTCAATTGAGTTGCCTGTATTTACGTCAAATCCGGTAGAAGAAACCTTACCGCATCCAAGTTCTTCAACTAAGTGTAAAGCTCTCTTTAAAGCCATAACTGTTGTGTATTCGTCAACACCCTTAGAGAATCTTGCGCTGGAATCGGATACCTGACCGAGAGCCTTTGAGCTCTTACGGATGTTATCTCTCTCGAACTTAGCTGACTCAAACATAACTGCGGTAGTAGTATCGAGAATCTCTGAGTTGAGACCGCCCATGATACCTGCAAGAGCAACAGGCTTCTTGCCGTCGCAGATTACGAGGTTATTTGAGTTAAGCTCGAATTCTTTCTCATCGAGTGTAACAATCTTCTCTCCGTCAGCAGCTCGGCGAACATTGATAGCGTCGCCTTCAAGGTATGCATAGTCAAAAGCATGCATGGGCTGACCGAGTTCTTTTAACACGTAGTTAGTGATGTCTACCATGTTGGAAATGGAGTTGCAGCCTACAAGTGCGAGGCGTCTCTTCATCCACGCGGGAGATTCACCAATCTTAACGTCATATACATAGTGAGCAGTGTAACGGGGGCAGATGTCGGGTGCCTCAACGGTTACCTTGAAATCCTTCTTAACGTCGGTCTCTGTGTAATCAAGAGCAGGTGTCTTAAGAGGCTTCTCAAGTACCGCCGCAACTTCTCTTGCAAGGCCGAAGATACTCTGGCAGTCGGGACGGTTTGCTGTGATTGAAACGTCGAAAATCCAATCATCAAGACCTAAAATAGGCTTTACATCAGCGCCAACTTCCGCATCGTCGGGAAGTGCCAAAAGTCCGTTGTAGCCGGCACCGGGATACATATCTTCCGATACGCCAAGTTCAGTTCCCGAGCAAAGCATACCAAATGAATCATATCCTCTTAACTTGCCCTGGCCTATGGTCATAACGCCTTCAACGGTAACGTGGTCTTTAGCTGTTGCATAAACTGTAGCTCCGATTAACGCAAGAGGGAACTTGCCTCCTGCATGCACGTTGTCAGCGCCGCAGCAAATCTGGAGTTCACCGTGCTTTCCGGCATCTACCTTACATAAGTGAAGGTGTGTGCCTTCAATGTCTTCGCAGCTCTTAACAAGGCCAACCACAACATTGCTTATATCTTTACCAACCTGATACTTTTCTTCTACTTCAAATCCGCAAGAGAAAAGCTTTTCCTCCAAAACATCGGGGGAAACATTTATATCTACATAATCTTTTAACCAACTAATCGGTACTAACATTAAACATTTCCTCCTTTCTACTCATCAAGCTGATCTAATACTCTTAAATCAGACTCGAATAATAATTTAATATTGTTAATGCCGTACTTAAGCATCGCAATACGTTCAATACCGATACCGAAAGCAATACCGCTGTATACATCTGAATCGATGTGGCAGTCTTCAAGAACTTTCTTGTTAACTACGCCTGCGCCGAGTACCTCTATCCAGCCGGTACCCTTGCAGAGCTTACATCCCTTACCCTTACACTGGAAGCAGCTTACGTCTACTTCAACGGAAGGCTCTGTGAAAGGGAAGTATGAAGGACGGAGTCTAGTGGTGGTGCCGTCACCGAAAATCTTTTCAACAAACACATTCAACATACCCTGAAGGTCGCAAAGTGTGATTCCTTTATCAACCACAAGTCCTTCCATCTGGCCAAACATAGGTGAATGTGTGGCATCATCGTCTGAACGGAACACCTTACCGGGAGATACAATCTTAATGGGCGGTTTCTTTTCTTCCATTACGTGAATCTGACCTGCAGATGTCTGTGTACGAAGCAAGAACTCAGGGCTTAAATAAAATGTATCCTGCATATCTCTTGCGGGATGATTGTCGGGAATGTTGAGCGCGGTGAAGTTGTAGTAATCGGTCTCGATTTCTGTTCCTTCATACACGTCAAATCCCATGGAACCAAAGATATCAACTATCTGATTCTTAACCAATGTATTGGGGTGAAGATTACCTTTTTTACGCATCTTTGCGGGAAGGGTTACATCGATTTTTTCGCTTTCATAGCGCATAAGCATTTCTTTTTCTTTAAGCTTAGTCTCTAAAGCGTCAAACTCTTCCTGCGCCCAGGTTTTAATTTCATTTACTTTTTTACCGTATTCGGCTTTTAATTCATTGGGGATTTTACCCATCTCTCTCATGAGAGTGCCGATTTTACCGGTCTTTGAATCCATAAGGCTTTTACGATATTCAAAAGCTTCTTTTGAATTTGCAAGCGCCTTAAGGCCTTCGGAAACTTCAGTTTTAATGTCTGAAAGCTTCTGGGTTAATTCATTTAAATCAGCCATTTCTTCCTCCTCTTTGTTTATGCCAGGGAATAAAAAAATCCCATGGCAATTTTACTTGCCATGGGACGAAATCATCGCGGTACCACCCATGTTCGGATAAAGAAACTTATCCGCACTCGTTACGCCTTAATGTGGCGTCTCCATTTTGCTTAGCCGGAAAACCGTTTTCGCAAAAATGCTCTGATGTTGAAATTCATATATATGCTTATGCTATGTGCTCTCAACCGGTGACACAATTCTCTGTCAACATGTTCATATATACTACTTACGCATCTTCATCGCTTTTGTTGATTATAGCTTTCGATATTTACGTTGTCAAGCACCTGCAAAAAACAGAATTATTCCGTAGGTGTCTCAAGCTTTGCAAGCGCTGTTTCAGCCTGCTTAGCCTGCCAGGTTCCCATGTAAGACTCGGTTACCTTCTTATAGGTAGTCTTTGCATCTTCAAGCTTTCCCGCTCTTTCATAAGAAACCGCCAACTGATAAACAGCATCTACATTTGAAGGGTTAAAGAAAACTGAACCTTCAAGGTAAGCGATTGCATCTTCGTACTGACCGTTTTTAAGGGCGTTAAAACCTTCGTTATAGTATTCTAAAGAAACTGTGGGTCCGATTGCGTTCTTTAATGTTGAATACAATCTCTTATAGTTTTCACTGGTTTCTTCAGTCCAAGTGGACTCATCCACTTCTCTTATATAATCCGCAACTTCCAGGTAATTTTCGGGATTTTCAAGGTAAATGGAGGAAGCTTTCAAAAGGTTTTCCATTGAAAGAAGAGTTCCTTCCGTTCCCGCATATGCCGAAAGATTCTCGGTTAAAGTCGCAATCTTGTCTTCCTGCTCGCTTATTGTCTTTTCCAAAGTGGAAATCATAGTGTTCTTAGACTCAATCTGAGTGCCGTAGCTTTTGATTTCTTCGTTGGAACTTGCTTTAATCTGCGCAACCTTTGCAGGCACCACCAAAAAGAAAGTGATTGCAAATCCGATTGCTATACCAAAAATAATGTTAAGTACCGTATTCGAGCCCTTCTTTTCTTTGACGTAGTTAGGCTGAATGATAACTTCGTTTCCGTCAACGTAGGTGGAAGTAAGAGGCTCTTTCGAACCGTCCTTGCTCTTTCCCTTCTTTTTATCGTCTACGGGATTTAACATGTTTTCAACTTCGCTTAAATAGCGAAGGGTCATTGTGTTGTTTACATCAATTGCCTTGCACTTTTCAAGCTCTCTTTTTGCATATTCAAGTTTTCTTGTCTGAATGTAGCAAAGAGCCAAAAGCTGATGCGCACGCACAAATTTAGGATTTGAGCCAAGCACTCTTTTTAACTGAATGATAGCCATATCAATTCCGTCTGTAGCCTTGGCATATTCTAAAGCCTGATTGTACTTCTTTATGGACTGATTTATGGTATCAAGCTTGGCTGCGCTTGACTGTACAAGCTCAAGGTAATCCGAAGCTATATTCTTCTTTGATTTTAAGTTTTTGCTTATTACCCATTCGGATAAAGCAGCGGGCACTTCCCCTAACTCAAAATAGACAAGTCCCAAAAGGTTTCTTGCCTTAATGTTGTTTTTATTAAATTTAAGACTCTGTCGTAAGGATACGATTGCGCCGGAAAGGTCTCTCACCTTGGCACGTTCCAGCCCCTGATTGTAAAAGAAATTCGATGTACGAATTATCTTTTTGTAAAGAGCTACATCAACGCCGCAATTGGTGCAAAAGCTGTGTTCCGAAAGTTCGCATCCACAGTTGTAACATCTCATGCGTTAATTATCCTTGTCTTCTTTTATCATTCTAATAAAAATATCCGCAACGTCGGTAATGTCCTGGTTGTAGATGGCGCTTTCAACGTCTTCGACTTCAAGACTTGGATTAAATTTTTTTATTTCTTCTTCAAAATTAATCATATTGTTTCTTCCTCATAGATAAGGGCTTTAATCTCGCCCACAAGGTAAAGTGAACCAACGGCAAACGAATAAGTATCGCTTGACCTGTCGGAAATCATCTTACCAATTCCCTCTGCCACGTTGTCAAAGTACTCTACGTTTTCTACATCCTTAAAGGCCTCTTTAAGTCTCTCAAGACTTGACGCCCTGTAGCTTGAAAGCTTACAAACGTAGATTTTATCAAAAAGCTTGCTCTCTTTAATCAAAGAAGCCGCTTTATCAATATCTTTATCTGAAACCGCGCTGTATAAAAGCTCTTTCTTCTTATAATCAAATGTTTTAACAGATTCCAAGAACGCCTTTATTCCGTCCTCGTTGTGACCTCCGTCCACCAAGAAGCGGTCTGAAACCGTTTCCATGCGTCCCGGCCAATTCATCTTAGACAACCCTTTAACATAATCTTTCGAATCAAGTTTAAACGGAAAGTCTTTAGAAAGAACTTCTAATGTTCGAAATGCTATAAGCGCATTTTCTGTTTGATAAAGTGCCTTTGTATTAAGCACAATTTCGACAAATCCATCATACAAAGATTGCATTGAAAAATCAATCCCTGCATTGTTTGTTTCATAATTCTTAATATTTTTAACACTTACTTCATAAGTGGGCGCATTTAATTCCTTGGCACGATTTCTGATTACGTCGCTTACGCTTTCTTCTTTATTAAAGAAAACAACCGGAGTGTTTTCTTTTATGATGCCTGCTTTTTCAAATGCAATCTCTTCTTTTGTGTTTCCAAGATATTCGGTGTGGTCAAGCCCGATTTCGGTAATTACGGAGATTTTCTTTTCACCTATTGAGTTTGTGGCATCAAGCCTTCCCCCAAGGCCTGTTTCAAGCACGATCACATCCGGTTTCTTGTTTTTAAACCACACTGCTGCCATAAAGAAAACGAACTCAAAAAACGTAGGAAAGTACTTTTCGTTCCCTGTTTTTTTATTAAAATCCGAAATCAAAGAACGCACGTATTCAAGGGTGTTTGTAAACTCCCTCTCACTCATCATAGTGTCATCTATCATAAATCTTTCAAGGACAGAAACTAAGTGAGGGGATGTGAAAAGCCCCACCTTTAACCCACACTCATTTAAAGCGGCACGTAAATAAGCACAAACGGAACCTTTACCGTTTGTGCCGGCCACATGTATCGTGGGTATACTTTTACTGAAGTCCCCTATCTCTTCATCCAAAAACTGCTTTGTCTTTTCTACCTCATTCTTTTTGGCGAATCTGGGGATAGAGTAAAGCCAGTCCTCTGCTTCTTTAAAATCCATACAAATAAAAACCTACCTTGCAACAATTACGCTTTGGACAATCTTTCCCGCTTCATTATGATATTTCATAAAGGACGTGTTTCTTTCTACCTTGTAAATGTTTCCTTCAACGCAGATTGTTACGCCGCGAAAAATTTTGTCATTTGCAAGTATAACACTTCCTTTACCTTTTTCAATAATTTTTGTTAATTCTTCTTTTTCTGTTCTGGCCTTATCAAGGGCCTCGAAATATTCGTCCTTTTTTTCGTTTAAAAAGGCGATATCACGGTCCGTTTTTTCAGGAATAACGTCTTTTCCAAGCCTTCTTATCTTTAAAAGCTCGGTCATTTTTTCAACGGTATCGGATAAAAGCTTCTGGGCTTCCGTTTCTCTTTGGAATGCATCTACGTAGTGAGCATAGTCTTCTGCAGAATAGCCGCAAGAAACCGCTGTCTTTGTTTCCGCATCATTTCCTATATTTTGAGCGCTTACACCAAGAAGCCCTCTTACGTGTCCGCCTAAAATTATTCCCTGTTTTCCTTCGGCTTTAATCTTTCCTGCGGAGTAAACGTCAGAATTAAGGAAGGAATTGGCTCTTATATCTTCCCCTGCTTCCACCTTTGTGTGCTCTATAAATTCGGCACAAACCGTACCTCTTGCCACAATGTGTGCTTTCTGCGCACCTTGTATACCTCTCTTTAACACCACGTCACCGCCCGCATAAATGGTGGCAGCTTCCACCACTCCGTCAACGGTTACGTTTCTGCTTGACCTTATCACAACGCCTGTGCCCACATTACCCTGAATGTGGATATCTCCAAAGAACTCTACCTTACCTGTAATCATGTCAACATCGCCCCTTATTTCATGGACGTCTTTAATATCTATATGCCCGTCTTTATATTCTATCTTACCTGAAATCGTCGCATAGTACTCATCAGGGTTCTTTGCGTTTGAAAATCCCTTTCCTCTTAAAGGAAGAAGATCTTTTGCAGGCTTTGAAGCTATCGTTTTACCAAGTACATCATAGCCGTCTTCGCTTTTTACAGAATGATGATACCTTGCAATGAGCTGACCTTCCTCTACGTTTGAAAGGCTTGACATGGAAGAATAGTCAACGGTTCCGTCTTCTCTTATTAAAGGATGACGTTTATCGCTGGTATCAAAGAAAAATTCATAAAATCCCGGCTCGCCCCTTACGGCTTCTTTGCCGTTTGCAACCAAAATCTCACGCTCGTAAACATGCTTCTTTGCAATAGCTGCGATGTTTGATGTGTGAAATCCCGCTATAACACCGTATTCAGCAAGAAACTGCATTATTAAATCCCGCGAGTAATAATCCTCCCCTTGCTTTGGAGGATTTAAGTATATCCAGGCCTTCATGCAATCGTCTTCGACTCTTACATAAGATCCGTTCTTTATACAATGATTGTTTTCTTCTTTAGGCGCTTCAACTTCAGTGTTTACTTCGCCTTCTTCAAGATGGGGTTTTATCAGCTGATCCTGAGGAATTTCTTTAAGCATTTCTTCCAAATTACTCAGCGATTTCATTAAATCCTCTGCCAAAATCCTCACCTCCCCTTACATTTATATACATACTCTTAGATATACTATCATTTATATATTACCATAGGAGCAACACTCATTTCAAACAAATGTATTAAGGCTATAAACGTGCATATTTACGGCATTTATCCCCATTTATGTGATAATTCTTCTCTTTGTTTACAATGCGTTAACAGTAGCTAACTACAATGACTTTGAAAAGAGGGATTCTTTTCCGGGCTATCAGAAATAAATTA
>JAILCK010000163.1 GCA_024680435.1 Lachnospiraceae bacterium | reverse complement strand
TCTTCAAAGTAAGGAATTACACGCTCGATGGTGGTCTCCAAACTTTCATTTGCAGGAAGCAAGGCTTTGTCCACGTTTCTGTACATTTCCTGCTTTGTGGCACTTCTTTCATCGCTTTCCTCAAGTGCCGGAGGCTTTACGTCAAATGAACGTCTCCAGATCTTAACCTGTTCTTCGCCATATTTTTCAGCGGTTTCAGACTTATTTAAGCCCTGAAGTGCGCCGTAGTGACGCTCGTTTAACTTCCATGATTTGTGAACGGGTAGCCATGCCCTGTCCATTTCATCAAGTGCAATGTTTAAAGTGTGAATCGCTCTCTTTAGGTAAGAAGTGTAGCATACGTCAAAATCGTATCCTTCTTCTTTCATTATCTTACCGGCATTCTTTGCCTCTTCACGGCCCTTATCGCTTAAGTCAACATCGGTCCAACCTGTAAAAAGGTTTAACTTGTTCCATTCGCTTTCGCCGTGTCTAATCAGTACAAGTTTCATCATAATAGAAATCTCCTATCTTTAAACGAATATTACTTGTAGCCAATTACACATATCTAAAGATAAAATACAGCATTTAAAGCAAATTAGCAACCGATAACTAAAGAAACCTTGTAGACCGTTCGATGATGAGTGGTAAATATAAGTATATAAGTCAATATAGTTCGCAAAAACTCTCGCGGTATTTGTTTACATAATTCATCAATTGTGCTAAAATTTATAAATAGATGCAAATGTGGGATAGGCAAATTGCCTGTCCTGCTTGTGTGTGTGGGATAAAAGGGAATTATAGTTAAAAAAAGCTCTTAACTTAATACTCGGATGCAAATACTTAATGAAAAGAGGTTTTTTTATGACTAAGCAGCAGTACAAAGTAGCAACAAGATTTGTGTTGCCGGTAGTGATTCTTGTTATGATATCACTTATCGCAACAGACGTAATTGTTATGATGAGAAATGCCGATAATGCATTATTTGCCATCATTTCGCTTGCGTTTAACGTTCTTTCGCTTATCGCCATCGGCGTAAGTGCAATCAAATTAAAGGGAACAAAGACCACCGGCTATATCGTGATACTGTCAGGTTCAGTTGCCTTCTTTATTTTTTCTTTTGTAACTATAGTTCCGTCAATCTATAGTTATGCTATTCCAATCATGATTTGCTCAATTGTATATCTTGATAAGAAACTTACGGTGATTTCTACTGCTATTCTTTCTGCAGCCATTGTGGTGCTTAGCATAAGAATGGGCGCACAGGGGCTTTTATCTCAGGATGATTTGATAGCTCTTATTTTTACGTCTTTAGCCTGCGTATTTGCTGTAATCGGAGCAAGAAAGATTGTTGCAAAGTTTGAGGACGAAAACCTTGATGCGGTTAATGAGTTTGCGGCATCGCTTCAAGAAACCAATGAGAAGGTTGTGGACGCTGCAAGACAGATTATGGAAAACTTTGAATCTTCAAAGACAGCAACTCAAAATCTTGAAGCATCATTAGAGAGCAATCAGTCTTCGGTTTCTTGCATCGCAGAAAGCACGGAGACTACGGTTGAGAGCATTCAAAAAGAAGCCGAAATGTGTACAGAAATTCAAAACAGCACTAAGGAAGCGGACTCTTGCGTAAATGCAATGCTTTCAGACTTTGAAAACTCTCAGGCAACTGTAAAAGAAGGAACTGAGCTTGTAAAAGAGCTTGGTGTTCAGGCTAATCTTGCAAAAGAAGCCAGCAGCAAAACAATCGAGAGCACAGGTTTACTTGTTACAAAGGTTTCTCAAGTAAGAGACATCTTAAGTGTTATTTCAGAAATTTCGGGACAGACTAACTTACTTGCCCTTAACGCTTCTATCGAAGCCGCAAGAGCAGGAGATGCGGGAAGAGGATTCTCCGTAGTTGCTGAAGAAATAAGAAAGCTTTCAGAGCAGACTCAGGATGCAACAGACAGAATCGATTCCGTCATCACTTCTTTGGAAGAAGAAGTTTCAAATGCCGAAGCAAACGTTAACACAACAATCGGTAACGTTGATAAGCAAAATCAAATGATTGAAAAGAGCAATGAAGTCTTTGAACGCATAAATGAAGATATGGGAAGACTTGTAAAGGGCGCAACAAGCGTTAAGGCTCAGATTGACAGCATTGTTGAACATACAGGAAAGATTACGGACAGTATTTCAGATCTTTCAGCTGCAAGCGAAGAAGTGGCTGCAAGCTCAAATGAAGGCGTAACTACAGCTCAGGAAGCCACAAAGAACATGAAGGAAATGACGGAAATCTTACATTCAATCAATGATAAGGCTAAAGAACTTGAAGATATAATAAACGGCTAAACGGAGAGGGTAAATGAAACTACTTTTAAAGGGCGGTAAGATTTACGACGGAACGGGGGCCGATGCCTTTGTTTCGGATATTCTTATCGAAGGAGACAGAATAGCTTCAATAGAAGAAAACATAGATGTAAAAAGGGCGGACAAAGTAATCGATATTACGGGGCTTTCGATTTCATCGGGCTTTATCGATATTCATTCACACAACGACTGGTTTGCAATCAAAAAGGACCCGGTTCCTTTCTTTGAACCCTTTGTAAAGCAGGGAATCACCACTTTTGTGGCGGGAAACTGCGGTATTTCGACAATCGGCTTTAGGGATGGAAGCGAGTATACAGATAAGCTTGGGGGAGGCCTGTTTTTCTTTAAAGACACAAAAGGAAAATACGGCGATATCGATGCTTTAAATGAAGCAATCGACAGAAAGATCCCCACAAACATGGCAACCTGCGTGGGACACTGCTCCGCAAGAGCTGCGGTTTCAGGATATGCAAACAGAAAGCTTACTAAGGATGAAGAAGAAAAGATGCTTTCTATCCTTGAAGAAAACCTTAAAAAGGGAGCGGCAGGCATTTCCCTTGGATTAATGTATGAGCCGGGCTTATACGCCGATATAGAAGAGCTTAAGAAAGTTGCTTCTTTGTGTATAAAATACAATAAGCCATTAACAGTTCACCCAAGGGCAAATTCAGCGGTTTCAATGGCTTATCCCGAGCTTCTTGGAAGGTCCCATCTTTTAAGAGGTGTGGACGAGCTTTATGAAATCGGAAAGGGCACAAACTTAAAGCTTCAGTATTCTCACGCAATCTTTGTGGGAAGGCGTTCTTTAAAGGATCAGCCCGAGTTTTTACAGCTTATAAAGAAAATGCGCGACAGCGGCATGGACGCTTGCTTTGATATTTACAATGAGCTTAAGGGCGTTTCTGTAATCACAGTAATACTTCCTACCTGGTATCAGGGCATGAGCGAGGAAGAAAGAAACAAACCGATTAATAAGTTAAAGCTTCGCCTTTTAATTAAGGCTACATCAATGCTTTTAGGATTCGGCTTTAAGGATATTGAAGTAGCTTACATCGGAAAAGGCTATGAAAAGTACGAAGGAAAAACGGTCCATGAGCTTGCAAAAGAATATAAAATGAAAGACCTTGATATGTACTTAAGGCTTTGTAAGGAATCTGATTTTAAGGGAAGAGTAAACATGGGCCCCTACACATCAGAAAGAATCATTCACGACTTTGAAAAGAATGATTTGTGCCTTTACATGACGGATGCATGGGTGGAAGAAAAGGGTATCCAAAACCCCGCAATCTATGATTGCTTCCCTAAGTTTTTAAAGGATTCAATAAAGGGTTACGGAGACACTCTTCCAAACACCATAAGACGTATGACGGG
>JAILCK010000139.1 GCA_024680435.1 Lachnospiraceae bacterium | reverse complement strand
CCAAAGAAGGCAAAACCGATAAGGCAGGTGCGTTTTTTGTTAAGTTTCATAAGTAACCTCCCAATGTGTTTTCTCATCATTTATATATATTAAAAGAATCGGATTCTTTTAATTTCTCTACAGATTCATAAATATGATTTTTGTTTATTGAATGAATTCTTTTAATGGATGTAAGAAGATCTTCGTATTTTTCTTCTTCCCCGGTTTTTAAATAGTGCTTTGCCAAAAGGCGATAGGTTTCTCCGATATCACCGTTTGTGGCAACTATAAACTCAAGAAGCGGTATAGCTTTAGCCTCGTAGCCGTTTGCAAGCAAAATTTCAGCCCATTTTTGAAATGAAGTAATTAAGGTTGTGTAGTTTTGATCATAGGTGGAAAGGGCTGTGATATTGGCCGTACCGTATTCAAGCTTTAAATCCGTATTGGTGCGGCCTGTAAGGTTTAATATCCTTTGGCCTTTAAGTGCATCTATAGTGCTTATGAGGCCTTGAACGTTGATGTCATCGGTTAATAAATCACGGGGTAATTCTTCGGGAATTTGAATGTATTCAAGCTGGTCGATAGGTTTTCTTCTGACACTGTTAGCTTCAGATTCTCTATCCCAGAAAGCATCTTCAAGTTTTTGCTCTTGATTTGCGCGCCGCTTCATCTCGAGATAATTCCAAGCGCAGAATATGACAAAACATAGAATAAAAGCTGTAGCAAACTTCATAGTAAATCCTTTCGTGGAAAAGAAGATATGCAAGGATATTTTAACATTAAAGAGTGGATAAAACAAATATAAACAAAGTGGCTCAAACTTGCATTTTTAGAATGCATAGACTATAATAAGACGCAATTATCGAGAATTACATTGGAGAATGGTTAATGAATTTTTATAATAAAAAGAACAGACGATTTTTCACGGCCATACTTGTGGTGGTATTGATTTTGTGTATGATTATTCCGTTAGTTGCATCGTACTTAAGATAAACAATAGGAGCAGGCAGTGAAAATAGGAAAAGTACCGGAAAACGTCCTTAAAAGGTCCATACTTAAAAAAACAGGTTGTAAGCGCAGTGAAGTCCTCGTTGGTGCAAAGGTCGGGGAAGACTGCGCTTGTTTGCAACTTAAGGAAGACGAAGTTTTTGTGATTTCCACAGATCCCATTACCGGAGCAAAGGAAGATATCGGCCTTTATGCCATGACCGTATCCACAAACGATTTGGCTTCCGCAGGGGCAGAGCCTGTTGCAGTGATGGTGACTGCTTTACTTACTCCCGATACTACAGAAGAAGATATAAAGAAAATAATGACGGACTTAAGCGAAAACGCTAAAGCCTTGAATATACAGATAATCGGCGGACATACAGAAATAACTGAAGCCGTTAACAGACCGATTCTTTCTTTAACCGCAATCGGTAAAGCAAAGAAAGGCGAGATGATAAAAACTTCCGGAGCAAAGCCCGGAGACGATGTTCTTGTGACAAAGTGGATCGGACTTGAGGGAACATCCATTATAGCTAAGGATAAAGAAAAAGAACTTTTAAAGAAATTCCCCTCAAAGATGATTTACGATGCGATAAATTTCGATAAGTACTTATCGGTTATACCTGAGGCCGCCACCGCCGTTAAGTCCGGCGTGTCAGCTATGCATGATGTAACCGAAGGCGGTATTTTCGGAGGCCTTTGGGAAATGGCAGAAAGCTCCGGCGTCGGACTTTTAATAGATCTTAGGAAGATTCCCGTAAAGCAAGAAACAATTGAGATCTGTAATTATTTCGACATAAATCCTTATGAATTAATTTCAAGCGGCTCCATGCTTATGGCGTCTAAGGACGGTAACAAGCTTAAGCTCGAACTTGAAAGAATAGGAATAGAAGCTACAATAATAGGTAAGTGCACCGATAATAACGACAGAGTGCTTATTAACGGGGAAAATAAGAGATTTCTTGAACCACCTAAGACAGATGAACTATATAAAGTAATTTGTGAATAGGAGATTAAAATGAGAGAAAAAATTTTATCTATATTGGAAAAGAATTCCAGAATTGAAATAAAGGAGCTTGCGGTTTTACTTGGATTTAGTGAAATCGATGTGGCAAACGAAGTAAAGAAAATGGAAGAAGAAGGTGTTATCTGCGGATATCACACACTTATCGATTGGGAAAAGACTTCCATTGAAAAGGTTAGCGCATTAATAGAAGTTAAGGTTACTCCTCAAAGAGGACAGGGCTTTGACAATATAGCTGAAAGAATCTACAAATACCCCGAAGTAAACGCTGTATATTTAATATCCGGCGGATTTGACCTTTTGGTTTCTTTGGAAGGAAAGACATTAAAAGAGGTTTCTTCTTTTGTATCAGACAAGCTTGCTACACTTGATACGGTTTTAAGCACGGCAACGCACTTTGTTTTAAAGAAATACAAAGATCA
>JAILCK010000118.1 GCA_024680435.1 Lachnospiraceae bacterium | reverse complement strand
ACATGAAGGTTGAAAGATATGTATCTGAGGATTTGCCGGAAACGGATGAAGGATTTATAAGAAAATAGAGAGCCGATATCTTTCAAATTATAGTTAATTCATATGAGTTAATATTCTAGTATGGATTATTATTGAACAATTATGAAGGATGGCAATCATGATTAGAGACAAGAAAAGCAAAAGAGCAGTGATTAATTTCGGGGTGTCGCTATTACTTATACTTATTCTCTGTGTCTTTAGTATTATAAGAGTCAATAAGTATAACAGTACCGTGCATCATGAGTCGTTTTCCGGTGATATTCTTTTCTCGGAAGAGTATGAAGCGGATAATGATTTTTCAATAAAAGCCATACCAAGAGACAGCACCTGGACCAAGGCCTTTGACTTTAATAATGAAGGGTTAACGGAGCATAATTATCAGGCCTATACCTACGACTTCCCCTTAAGAAACAATACAGAGGATGAAGTGGCCACCTTTAAATTTAAGCTTACTTTTGATAAAGAAGTGTTTCTTCTTTCAGCCTGGAACGGTGCGCTGATTATTCATCAGGAGGGCGAAGGAAGAAAATACGTGGAAACGGTTCCCGACCTTCGAGAGTTTAACCCTAAAGATTATACATTTGATACTGTAACCTTTGATGGAGAAACCCTGATACGCATGAAGCCGGGAGACTATTTTGAATATCTTCCCAGCTCCAATGAAAATGCTATGGAAGTGCCCTTAGAGCCCTTCGAGGGAACCGTTCCCGGAGTGATTTTGTATGCTCCCATCGGTGAAGTAATCGATGGATGGACTGTGGATATTGAGTATAGATTCAACCGACTTATTACAAAGGACCTATTCTTTAGATTATCACTTGTGGGACTGTTTCTTTGGCTGATAGCGGGCATAAGCTATTTAATCACTTCCGCTCAGATAAGAAAGTATAAGCTTCGCCACGAGCGAGACAATGAGCTTATTCATGAATCCATAGAAACATTCACAGGATTTATAGACGCAAAGGACACTTACACAAAGGGCCATTCAAACAGAGTGGCTGAGTACACAAAGCTAATTGCAAAAGAAATGGGATATTCGGAAGAAGAGCTTGATAGGATTTATTGCATAGCCCTCCTTCATGATTGCGGTAAAATCGGTGTGCCCGACAGCATTCTTAAAAAGCCCGGTAAACTTGATGACGAAGAGTTTGCGGTAATAAAATCCCACACCGTAAGAGGCGGAGAAATCCTTAAAAACTTTAAGAGCCTTAAAGGCGTGGAGGAAGGTGCTCTTTACCACCACGAGCGATATGACGGAAGAGGATATCCCGAAGGAAAAGCAGGAGAAGACATTCCTTTGATAGCAAGAATGATTTGCGTTGCGGATTCTTTTGACGCCATGAACTCAAACAGAGTCTATAGAAATAAGTTGACCAAAGAAACCATTATCGAAGAAATCGAAAAAAATAAGGGCAAGCAGTTTGACCCCAACATGGCAGACATTTTCTTAAGACTTATAAGAGAGGGCAAAGTAGAAATAGGATAAATATAACATTTTGCTATATCAGGGTATTCCAAATTGGAATACCCTTTTTTCATGCTCCGGGTTTAGAATAGAGGGTGGAGTAAATTACGGGAAACGAGGTGCTATAAATGATTACAAGAGATGAAGCGTTTGAACTGCTAAAAAAATACAATAAGGACCCCTTCCACATTCAGCATGCCCTTACGGTTGAAGCCGTTATGAAATGGTTTTCAAAGGAATTAGGGCACAAAGAACAAGAAGAGTACTGGGGCATTGTGGGACTTCTTCATGACATAGATTTTGAAATCTATCCCGAAGAACACTGCTTAAAGGCACCGGAACTATTAAAGAACGGAGGCGTAAGCGATGACATTATTCACGCTGTATGCTCTCACGGATACGGAATCACGGTAGGGTGCGGTGTCACAATCGGAGTGGAGCCAACCCATGAGATGGAAAAGGTTTTATTTGCAGTGGATGAGCTTACCGGCCTTATCGGGGCAGCAGCTTTAATGAGACCTTCAAAGAGCACAAAAGATATGGAGCTTAAGTCCTTAAAGAAAAAGTATAAAAGCAAGGGCTTTGCCGCGGGATGCTCAAGAGATGTAATAGAGCGAGGTGCAGCGCAGCTTGGCTGGGAGCTTGATAAACTTTTGGAACTTACCTTAAAAGCAATGGCAGAAACAGAAGATGAATTAAATGAGAAGCTTGCTTCATGAATATGTGGTAAACTTATGGTAAATAAGTAAAGAAAAAAGAAGCAAGAGAATGAAGAATACTTATAAAACAAAAGCAAGAGAAGTGATAATTGCATACTTAGAGAGCCATAACGATAAAAGATTTACGGCAAGG
>JAILCK010000105.1 GCA_024680435.1 Lachnospiraceae bacterium | reverse complement strand
CTTTGTATGCAGTGATAAATTAAAGATTACCGCAAGAAAAGGCGAGTATTGCTTATACGATAAAAAGGTTGGAAATCTGGTTTCTTCTACCATATTCCAGCTTCCGGGAGCCTACGGAAAAGGCGTTCTTGTGACACCTACAGTTCACGGTAACTTACTTTTAGGCCCTACTGCCGAAGACATTCAGGATAAAGAAGCCGTTAACACCACAAAGAACGGTTTAGACAGTCTTCAAAAGACTGCGGCTAAGAGCGTGGAGGCAATCCCTTATAGGTCTGTAATCACCTCATTTGCAGGCTTAAGAGCTCACGCCGATACAGATGACTTTATAATCGGTGAATCAAGCGTAAAGGGCTTTTATGACTGCGCGGGAATCGAATCTCCCGGCCTTACGGCAGCCCCTGCAATCGGAGCTTGGATGGCGGAAACCTTATCAAAAGACCTTTCTTTAAAAATGAAAGATAACTTCATCGGTAAGCGTGAGGGCATAAAGAGCATGGCCCTTGCTTCTAAAGAAGAAAAAGAAGCCTTGATAAAAAAGAATCCTTTATATGCAAACGTGATTTGCCGTTGCGAGCTTGTAACGGAGGGTGAAATCGTGGATGCAATAAATAGGCCCCTTGGCGCCACCACTTTAGACGGCGTTAAGAGGCGTACAAGAGCCGGTATGGGAAGATGCCAGGCAGGCTTTTGCTCACCTAAGACTTTAGAAATCTTAGCAAGAGAATTAAATACTGACATGACAAAAATAACAAAACATGGCGAAGGCTCAGAGTTTTTATCCGAGCACAAGAGCTTGTAAGGAGGCCCATATGAAAACCAAAATAGCAATAATAGGTGGCGGCCCCGCAGGCTTGGCAGCAGCCATCGAAGCATATGATAAGGGCGTAAAAGATGTGGTGATTTTGGAAAGAGATTCACTCCTTGGAGGAATCTTAAACCAGTGTATCCACAACGGATTTGGGCTTCACACCTTTAAGGAGGAGCTTACAGGTCCTGAATACGCTCAAAGATTTATTGATAAAGTTAAAGAAAGAAACATTGAGTGTTTGCTTGAAACCATAGTAATCGATATAAGTGCCGATAAGGTGATTACCGCCATGAGCAAAGAACGCGGCATATTCACTATCGAAGCTGAGGCAATCGTGCTTGCTATGGGATGCAGAGAACGTCCGAGAGGAGCTTTAAATACTCCCGGATACAGACCTGCGGGAATCTATTCTGCGGGAACCGCTCAAAGATACGTAAATATTGAAGGCAAGATGCCCGGGCACAAGGTAGTTATTTTAGGATCCGGTGATATCGGCCTTATAATGGCAAGAAGGATGACCTTAGAGGGCGCAAAAGTTGAGGCAGTGGCAGAGCTTATGCCTTATTCCGGAGGTTTAAAAAGAAACATCGTGCAGTGCCTTGATGACTTTGGAATTCCTTTAAAGCTTAGCACCACGGTTATAGATATTGACGGAAAAGACAGAGTTACTTCAGTAACCTTGGCTAAGGTCGATGAAAAGATGCAGCCAATCCCCGGAACCGAAGAAAAGATTGAATGCGACACTCTTTTATTATCCTGCGGACTTCTTCCCGAAAATGAGTTATCAAGCCAGATGGGAGTTGATTTAAGCCCGGTTACGGGAGGAGCTAAGGTTGATGAAAGCCTGGAAACTTCCATTGACGGCGTATTTGCCTGCGGAAACGTGCTTCACGTTCACGACCTTGTTGACTATGTTTCAAAGGAAGCTTCGGAAGCAGGTCGCCATGCGGCAGAGTATGTTTTGGGTGAAAAAACAAATAGAGGAAGCGAAGTGGTTAATATAAGCACAGGAAACGGAGTCAGATACACCGTTCCCGTATGCGTAAGAAAAGACCGCTTAGAAGACCTTCTCACCATCCGCTTCAGAGTGGGTAACGTTTATAAAAATCCCGAAATCTGTGTATATCTTGGAGATAAATGCATCCAAAGAAGAAAGAAACAGATTTGCGCACCCGGGGAAATGGAACAGGTTATTTTGAAAAAGGCGGATATTTTAGCCGATGATGGCGCTAAAGAAATAAAGATCGCCATAGAGACTAACTAAGGAGGCAATTATGCAAACAAGAAATTTAACATGTATAGGTTGCCCCATGGGATGTGCTTTGACAGTTGAATACACACCGGGCGACAAAGACAGCATCAAAGTTACTGGTTATACCTGTCAAAGGGGCTTAAAATACGCAATCGACGAAGTTACAAATCCCACAAGAACGGTGACGGGCACAATCAGAGTGTCTAACAGAAAAAACCTTGTGGTTTCTGTTAAAACAAAAGATCCCATTCCTAAGGATAAAATAGATGCGGTGGCAGAAAAACTCAAAGAAATAAGTGTTAAAGCGCCTACAAAAATAGGAGATGTAGCTTTATCAAACATCGAAAATACAGGCGTAGACTTAGTGATTACAAAAAACATCGACTAGGAGAAGCACATGAAAAAATATGTAATGGCATTGGACCAGGGGACAACAAGTTCAAGATGTATTTTGTTTGATGAAAAGGGCGCTATTGTAAATATGGCCCAAAGAGAGTTTACTCAGATTTATCCTCATCCCGGCTGGGTGGAGCATAACGCAATGGAAATCTGGTCTTCGCAGCTTGCGGTTTGTTTAGAAGCCATGGCCCTTGTAAATGCAACCTATAAGCAGATTGCATCAATCGGAATCACAAACCAGCGTGAGACCACCATCGTGTGGGATAAAAAAACAGGGGAACCTGTATATAACGCTATTGTATGGCA
>JAILCK010000090.1 GCA_024680435.1 Lachnospiraceae bacterium | reverse complement strand
AAGCGTCTTTTCTATGAAGCACATCCGGAAAAGAGACGCGGAGCTCATAAAGATGATTTTAAAATGCAGGTAGAAAATAAAAAGGGGTAAAACCTAGAGCTATATATTTAACGGCTTAGAATTGGGGAGCGACTGAATGTTTAAATTTCTTATTGTATTGCAAATAACTGTTTTGATGGTATCACTTGTAAGTACAGTGCTTTTGCTTAGATTACGAGGATCCGTTGACAACAAGTTTCTTTTCGCAAGCGCAGCCTGTGTCGATATTTATGCCGCAGGGTACATACAGGAAATGCTTTGTAAAGGCATCGAAGCCAAGCGTATTGCATTGGCTTTTGAATACGCGGGCCTTGTTTTTGCGGCATTTTCTTTTGTTATGTTTGTTTTAAGATACTGCAGAGTAAAGCTTCCGGACTGGCTTGTATTTAGCGTTACGGGGTATTGCCTTTTTATCTTGGCCTGCGTATCGATGGGAGACAAAACAAATATCTATTACAGTAGCGTTGAAATAGCACAGGGTAAGTATTTTGAATACCTAAAGCTTGGAAGGACGCCTCTATATTATTCCTTTGCTTTTTTCCAATTTGTTGAACTGATAGTGGCGGTTGCGGCTATTGCAATATACAGAAGCAAGGCTACCAGAAAGAACGAAAGAAAACGTTTGCTTATATTGTTGATTGAAAGCTTGGTGCCACTTGTAGGTCTTTCTTTAACCGTATTTGTAAGCACAAACGGCTGGGATCCAAGCCCGTTTCTTTTATCAATATTGGTGTTTAGTATAACAATGACCCTAAAAGGGGGACATTTGTATGACGTTATGAACTTAGCGCACGACACCATGTATCAAAACGTGGGAAGTGCCATCGTGGTGGCAGACTCTGCCGAAAACTACATTGATTCAAATACCATGGCCGAAAGCTGGTTTAAGGAAATAAAAAACTGGGAGTCGGGCCAGGCGCTAAACGATTTCTTTGTACATCTTTTAAAAGAAGGAGAAACCTTCTTTGAAAGAGATGAAAAGTATTATAGGTGCGTTCGCACAAAACTTTGGGAAAAGAAGGTTATGGTGGGATACATCATGACCATAAGCGATATGACGGAAATTCGCCGTCAGATGGATAACATGCAGAAATTAAAGGAAGAAGCTGATGCGGCCAACGAAGCAAAGAGTACCTTCCTTGCAAATATGTCTCATGAAATAAGAACACCTCTTAACGCAATAATCGGTATGGCGGAGCTTTCGGAAAAAGAACGCTCGGAAAGTGTTGTTAAGGAATATATTTCCCAGATTAAGTCAGCCGGAAAAATGCTTTTAGACATAGTAAGCGATGTTTTGGACTTTTCAAAGGCAGAATCCGGAAAGCTTGAGCTTGTTCCTGTTGAGTTTGAAACCCTTGATTTCTTTAATTCGATTATTAACGTTACAAACATGCGAATCGGCGATAAGCCTATAGACTTTAAGGTAGACATAGACCCTACGATTCCAAAGAAACTATACGGAGACGATGTTCATTTAAGACAGATTTTGATGAACCTTTTGTCAAATGCCGAAAAGTTTACTCAGTCAGGATATGTGCGCCTTAAAATCGACTCTAAAAAAGAAGGCCACGGCATAAGGCTTTTTGGCTCAGTTGAAGATACAGGTATCGGAATTAGAGACGAAGATAAGGATAAGCTCTTTACGGCATTCCAGCAGATAGACACAAGAAAGAACCGAAAGATAGAAGGAAGCGGTTTGGGCCTTGCAATCTTTGCTCAGCTTGTAACTTTAATGCAGGGTACTTACTCGGTTGAGAGTAAATACGGAGAAGGCACAAAGTTTTCTTTTAACGTAATACTTGATATAGCAAACGACGAGCCTTTCTCAACTGCAGAAAGAAAAGAATTTACACTTCAAAAAATCACTGCATTTTCTTTGTACGGAGAAGCGACAGAAGAAGAAAGAGAAAAAGAACAGTCTAAGGTTAATCTTATTCCCGACTATTCAAAGTATTCGATTTTGGTGGTGGATGACAATAAGGTTAATGTAAGAGTGCTTTGCGCATTCTTAAAGCACTTTAACGTGGCGGCGGATACAGCATACTCAGGTATGGAAGCCATAGACATGGTGCAAAAGAAAGAATACGACCTTATATTTATGGACCACATGATGCCTGAAATGGACGGCGTTGAAACAACACAAAGAATAAGAGAACTTGACAGCGACAATGCACAAAACGTTCCAATCGTTGCCTGCACGGCAAACGTGGTTTCAAGCGTTAAGGAACTTTTCTTACAGGCAGGCATGAACGATTTTGTACCAAAGCCCATACAGCTTGAAGTATTGATGGAAATAATGGCTAAATACTTAAAATAAGAATAAAAAACGGCTTCTTTGTATAATTATAAGCAAAATGACGTATAAAACCTGCAATACATGAATATTTATGTACATTTATACACAAAAAATAAATATTCATGTATTTTTATGCAAAAAGTATTGCATAATTATTTATGCGGTGCTATACTCTCCACTTGTAAAGAACTTTTAGGTATGAAAGGAAATAAACAGATGAAGAAGTTAGCAGCTTTAATTTTAAGCGTTGTAATGACGGCAATGCTTGCAGGATGCGGAAGCAAGTCACTTCCCAATACAGTATTTACACTTGACGATCTTGAAGGAAAAACAATCGGTGTGCAGCTTGGCACCACAGGTGATATTTATGCAACAGATGTTAAGGATGCAAAGATTGAGCGTTATTCAAAGGGAGTTGACGCTATTCAGTCTCTTATAAGCGGAAAAGTTGATTGCGTAATCATCGATGCTCAGCCCGCAAAGGCATTTGTTGAAAAGAATTCGGGAAAGCTTGATATTTTATCAGAGCCCTTTGCTTTGGAAGAATATGCAATCTGCGTATCAAAAGAAAACACAGACCTTACGGCAGATATCAACAAAGCACTTGCAGAGCTTAAGGCAAACGGAACAATGGATAAGATTATCGCAAACTACATCGGCGATAAAAAAGGTACCTGCCCTTATGAAAAGGATGAAAACAACACAGGCGCAAACGGTACACTTATCATGGCTACAAACGCTTTCTTTGAACCCTATGAATACTATGAAGACGGTAAGGTAGTGGGAATCGATGCAGAAATGGCTCAGGCAGTTGCGGATGTACTCGGAAAGAGCTTAATGATTGAAGATATGGAATTTGATTCAATCATCGCAGCAGTTCAGACAGGCAAGGCAGATATCGGTGTAGCCGGCATGACGGTTACCGAAGAACGTCTTCAGAATATCGATTTCACAGATTCTTACACAACATCGACACAGGTTATCGTGGTACGTAAATAATGAAAGAAAAATTTATTGCAACATTTGTTAAGGAAAATCGTTACGATTTCTTTATAAAGGGTTTATCAAATACCCTTATAATTTCAATATGTGCAGCGCTTTTAGGAATCCTTATAGGATTCCTTATTGCGATTATAAGGACAACTCATGACAATAACAAAAAGAAGAACCCTTTTCTGGATGTGCTAAACATTTTGGCTAAAGTTTATTTGACCGTAATAAGGGGAACACCCGCAACGGTCCAGCTTTTGATTATGTACTATATAATCATGTCAAACAGCACAAACAAAATTTTGATAGCCATAATGACATTTGGTATAAATTCGGGTGCTTATGTGGCTGAAATCGTGCGTTCCGGCATTCAGTCAATCGACAAGGGACAGTTTGAAGCAGGAAGAAGCTTAGGCCTTTCCTATGCAAAGACCATGTGGTTTATAATTGTGCCCCAGGCCTTTAAAAATGTGCTTCCCGCCCTTGCAAACGAATTTATAACATTACTTAAAGAAACCTCCATTTCAGGATATATTGCTTTAAACGATTTAACCCGTGCGGGAGATATAATCAGAAGTTTAACCTACGAAACATTCTTCCCCCTCTTTACAGTTGCGGCAATTTATCTTTTAATGGTAATGGTGCTTACAAATCTTGTTGGCAAACTTGAAAGGAGGCTTAAGAAGAATGAGCGTTAATAGCGATCAGGTCTTGTTTGAGATTACAAACTTAAGCAAATCCTTTGAAGGAACCGACGTTTTAAAGGGAATATCCACAACCGTTAAAAAAGGTGAGGTGCTTGCAATTATCGGCCCTTCGGGTTCGGGCAAATCCACATTTTTAAGATGCTTAAATTTGCTGGAAGAGCCAACGGGAGGAGA
>JAILCK010000370.1 GCA_024680435.1 Lachnospiraceae bacterium | reverse complement strand
ACTATTGATGACAATATAACATCCATAGGTGATTTTGCGTTCGCCAGATCTGCCCTTACAAATATAGAGATTCCAAACGGTGTAACTCATATCGGAATGGGAGCTTTCTATCACTGTGATGACTTGGCTACAATCATGGTGCCTTCAAGCGTTAAAGAAATTGAAGCCTATGCTTTTGCAAAAACCAGGATGATGGATAACTGGAAATTATACGGAAGCTCTGATTTCCTTATTATGGGAGATGGAATACTTGTGGCTTACAATGGCACAAACACTTCCGTAACCGTTCCTGAGGGCGTAAAGCAAATCGGTCCCGAATGCTTTAAAGATATAAGCAGACTTATGGAAATTTCTTTACCCGACTCTTTGGAAATCATAAGAGAAGGTGCTTTTTATAACTGTAAGAATTTACGAAGTGTAACAGGCGGAAGCAATGTTAAAACAATAGAAGACAGAGCCTTTTGGGGCTGTCCTTTAAATACAATAAGAATTACCGATTCCATAAAAGAAGTTGGTCTTGATGCATATGATTTAGAGGATACTTCTTTAAAGGATGAGTATAAGAGCGTGGTGTTTATGGGAAATGAACTTCCCAATGTTTCTTACACGGATACCACAAGCCGCCTTTCAAATTCAGAATACAGAAGTGATGTATTTTCAGGCGTAAAGGTTGCTATTGTAAACTCAGCGGATGTAAACAGAGTTGACACCGCTTTAGACAGAAATAAGTCAGGTTTCAGTGGCCTTATTTGTGTAATTTCTGAGCCAAACAATGAATACTTTAACGGTACACTTAAGATAATAGATTGCACTCTTACAAAAGAAGAGGCTGAAAACTTTAGCGTACCCTCAACAATGTATGTATTCGGTAAGGGCTATAATTTCCTTGAAGACGAGCTTGATTCTGTTATTTCAATGGCTAGAAACGGAGCTTATTTTGAGACAATAAGTGAAGAAGATGTACCTAAGGTTTCTTTTACCGGAAACAAAGATACATATACTTTAAGTATTGTAAAGAATGATACGCCAAATTCTAAGCTTGTTGACGCCTATAAGAGAATATATGCCGATAACGTGCCCGCAAACTTTACAACATTTGATATTTCTCTTAAAGAGGATAGCTCAAATGTACTTGTGTCTAAGTTAGGGCTTCAATCCGCAAAGGTATCCATTGAGCTTCCTTCAAATGTACCTACATCAAACCTTCATGTTATAAGCATGGACGAAGATGGGCAGCTTGAGGATTTCCCTTATGAAGTGGTTTCTGACGGCTCAAAGTTAAAGGTTAGCTTTGATATTACTCATACCGGAAGTTACGGTCTTTATTCATTTAATTCAACTTCAGTATCAAAATATGCACTTGATGCATCTCCTGATACAGGTGAACTTATGCATCCAAAGTGGTTTTTGATGATTGGCCTTTTGGCTCTTGGTACAATGATGTTGCTCATAAAAGGTAAGGAAGAGCGCGTAACTGTCTGACAAAACTATTTGGTTTTTATTATCACCGGATTTGGCCTTAAGCCTGGTCCGGTGATTTTATGCATATTTACTTATTTTTAGTGTATATTCTGCGTTTTTGTGTGGTTATTATACTTGACATTGATTGCATCATTGTATACAATCGTACACAAGATACAATTATCATGGAGGGAAAAGATGTCGCCTAAAAACTCAGACTTATACGCAAATGACGGAATGGACTTTTTTACAAATCGTCCTGTTTCCATGAATGAAAAGAATAATCTATTGCAGATTGAAGAGCATATGTACATTCTTAACGACATTGAAAAGCCCAATGTCTTTAGAAATATGTTCCCTTATTCTGAAATTCCAAAGATCCCTTTCAATGACAGAATAGTGCCACACAACATGCCAAAGAATATTTGGATTACAGATACAACTTTCCGCGATGGTCAGCAGTCAAGAGCTCCCTATACTACAGAGCAGATTGTTACAATCTATGACTATCTTCATAGACTTGGTGGCCCCAACGGAATGATAAAGGCAAGCGAATTCTTTCTTTATTCAAAGAAGGACAGAGATGCTGTTTATAAGTGTATGGAAAGAGGCTATGAATTCCCTGAAGTAACAAGCTGGATCAGAGCTTCAAAAGAGGACTTTAAGCTTGTTAAGGAAATCGGTATGAAAGAAACCGGTATCCTTGTCAGCTGTTCTGACTATCACATTTTCCTTAAACTTAAGATGACTCGTAAGCAGGCTCTCGAACACTATTTGTCGGTTGTAAGAGATTGCCTTGAAGAGGGCATTGCTGTAAGATGCCATTTGGAAGATATTACCAGAGCAGATATCTACGGATATGTTGTTCCTTTTTGTTTAGAGCTTATGAAGCTTATGGATGAATACAAGATTCCTATTAAGATTAGAGCTTGTGACACAATGGGATACGGTGTAAACTATCCCGGTGCGGTTATTCCAAGATCTGTACCCGGTATTATTTATGCCATCCATACTCATGCAGGTGTGCCTCATGAACTTATCGAATGGCATGGCCACAATGATTTCTATAAGGCAGTTGTTAACTCTACAACAGCATGGCTTTATGGCTGCTCTGCAGTTAATACTTCACTGTTTGGTATCGGTGAAAGAACCGGTAACACACCTTTGGAAGCTATGGTATTTGAGTATGCTCAGTTAAAGGGTGACTTAAACGGAATGGACACTACCGTTATTACAGAGCTTGCCGAATACTATGAAAAGGAAATCGGATATCATATCCCTGACAGAACTCCTTTTGTAGGAAAGAACTTTAACGTTACAAGAGCGGGCGTTCATGCAGACGGTTTGCTTAAAAACGAAGAAATCTACAATATCTTCGATACTGATAAATTCTTAAATAGGCCTGCTATCTGTGCTGTTTCAAATACTTCAGGGTTAGCCGGAATCGCTCACTGGATGAACACAAAGTATAAGCTTAAAGGCGATAAATGCATGGATAAAAACTCAGAGCTTGTACATGCTGTTAAAGGATGGGTTGACGAAGAATATGCAAACGGCCGTGTAACCGTTATGACAGACGATGAACTTGATGCGGCTATAAAGAAATACACCAAAAAACTTGGATTGGAGAAGATATGGGAAACTACGACTTAAAGCAGGAAGTTACCGATAAGTATTCCTTACGTGGACGTGTTTTCAACAAAATCAGAGAGGATATTCTTTCGGGTAAGTACAAAGAAAACGATGAGCTTAAAGAAATTGCCATCGGAGAAGAACTCGGTGTTTCAAGAACTCCCGTAAGAGAAGCTTTCAGACAGTTAGAGCTTGAAGGCCTGATTCAGATTGTTCCAAATAAAGGGGCATATGTAACGGGCATTTCCATGAACGATGTAAAGGATATTTACATGATTCGCTCTAAGCTTGAAGGATTGTGTGCGGCTTGGGCTTGCGAACACATTACGGAAAGTGCTCTTGAAGAAATGGAAGAAAACATCTATCTTGCTAAGTTTCATGCTGAGCGTGGCCATTTTGAACAGATGGCTGAGCTTGATTCAAGATTTCATGAAATTTTATATGAATCATGTAATTCAAAGATGCTTGAGCATTTGCTTAAGGATTTCCATCAATATGTTCAAAGAGTAAGAAAGAAAACGCTTTCTACCACAGAGAGAAGCCTTGCTTCAAACCACGAACACCAGATGATAATGGAAGCCATTAAGGCTAAAAATGTTAAAGAAGCAGAAAAACTTGCCACCATTCATATTCATAACGCATATGACAATATGGTGAAAAACGGTCTTAAGGAGGCTTATTCCAATGAGTAAGATTCAAATGTCCACTCCGATTGTTGAGATGGACGGAGATGAAATGACTAGAATCCTTTGGAAGATGATTAAGGATGAACTGATTTTGCCTTATGTTGATTTAAAGACTGAGTATTACGACTTGGGTCTTGAAAATAGAAACAAAACAAATGATCAGGTTACAATTGATTCTGCGAATGCCACTTTGAAATATAAAGTTGCGGTTAAGTGTGCCACAATCACACCTAATGCACAGCGAGTTAAAGAGTATAACTTATCAAGCATGTGGAAAAGCCCTAACGGAACAATAAGAGCCATGCTTGACGGAACTGTTTTTAGAACCCCTATTATTATTAAAGGCATTAATCCTTGTGTTTCCAATTGGAAAAAGCCTATTACACTTGCAAGACATGCCTACGGAGACGTATATAAGAATGCAGAAATGAAGATTGACGGCCCCGGAAAAGCAGAGCTTGTTTTCACAAAGCCTGACGGAACTGAGGTAAGAGAACTTATTCATGAGTTCACAGGACCCGGCATTATTCAAGGTATTCATAATACAATTTCTTCTATCACAAGCTTTGCATATGCTTGTTTTGATTATGCCCTTTCTTTAAAGCAGGATTTGTGGTTTGCCACAAAGGATACAATTTCTAAAAAGTACGATCACACTTTCAAAGACATCTTTGAAGATATCTATGAAAATGAGTATAAAGAAAAATTTGAAAAAGCAGGAATTAAGTATTTTTATACTTTAATTGATGATGCTGTTGCAAGAGTAGTGAAAGAAGAAGGCGGATTTATCTGGGCTTGTAAAAACTATGACGGAGACGTTATGAGCGATATGGTATCAAGTGCTTTTGGTTCTCTTTCGATGATGACAAGTGTACTTGTATCGCCTAAGGGAGTTTTTGAATATGAAGCCGCTCACGGAACTATTCAAAGACACTATTACAGATACTTAGAAGGAGAAGAGCCCAAGTCAAATCCTGTAGCCACAATATTTGCATGGTCAGGTGCCTTAAAGAAGCGCGGTGAGCTGGATTCAAACAATGAACTTAAAGAGTTTGGCGAAAGACTTGAAAAGGCTGTTGTAAAGACAATTGAGAGCGGTATTATGACTGCGGACCTTTCAAGAATTTGTTCAATTGACGGCGCAAAGAGCGTTAATACACATGATTTCTTTGAAGCTATTAAAGCGAATATGTAATTTGAAAAGCCATGTTTTTCATGGCTTTTTCTATGCCTATATTTATTTGACACGTATTTAACAAACGAATATAATTATAGTGCTATGAAAAACAAAAGAAGCAAGTTTGGAGAATAAAATGGACGATAAGAATATTTCACAAGCGGTCATAGGGAGACTCCCCAGATACTTAAGATATCTTGGCGAATTAAAGGATTCAAATGTGGAAAGAGTTTCTTCTCAGGAACTTTCCGAACTTATGAATGTAACCGCATCTCAGATCCGACAGGATTTTAACAATTTCGGAGGATTCGGGCAGCAAGGTTACGGTTATAAAGTTAATTTCTTATATGATGAGATTGCAAAGATTCTTGGAATCAACAAAACTCATCATCTTATAATAGTGGGCGCAGGTAACTTAGGTCAGGCTCTTGCCAATTACATGAACTTTGAAAGAAGAGGCTTTCATTTTACCGGTATTTTTGACAGTAATGAAGCTTTGACCGGTAAAAAAATCAGGGACATGTATGTTCAGCCCATGAGCAATCTTGAAAACTTCGTTAAAGAGAATGCAATTGATATTGCGGTTTTGACTATTCCCAAAACAAGTGCCGTAAAAGTTGCTGAACAACTTGTAAGTTACGGAGTTAAAGCCTTTTGGAATTTTGCGCATGTAGACTTAAATGTTCCGGATGATATTGTAGTTGAAAATGTTCACTTATCTGATTCATTAATGAAACTTTCTTACAACATTACAAGAAAAGAACAAGAAAACGAATAAATCGGAGGCTTTTATGTCGAGAAAAGAAGAAGTATTTATTCCGGCTTTAGAAAATAAAAAGATTCCCCTTTTAACATTGGATAATACCTGGCACAGATTGTTTACTCAAACCGATCCCTCGGATGAGATATTGGCCCTTGAAGAAGAATTAAACGACCTTTTAAAGAAACAGGGGAAACTTAACACTGACATTAAAGATATAAGAGCATTAAAGAAACGCCTTATGGATGAAATTGTGGAGCAGATGAACGAAATGGGCTCCAATATGTCTAAAAAGGCTGAAAAGAAATTAAATGATAATAAAAGACTTATAGAGGAGTGTAACGAAAAACTTCAGGAATACGGTGATGACGTTTACGACATTCCCAAAAAGATTAATGAAGTAAACTATAAGCTCATGCTTGCAACTATGGAAATTTGCTATGAGCAGATTCAGGAAAACAACGACGAAATCGAAAGCATCAGTAAATGGGTGGATGAGATGCGCGTTGAATTAAAGAAAAAAGTGGTTCAAAAACAGCAAAAATTAAAGAAAAACCAAAACTTTTATACATATATGCATAATATATTCGGAGCAGAGGTTATTAACATATTTGATATGAAATATAACGTGGAACCTTTAACCAATCAAGACACCGTAAAAGATAACAAGGAAAAGAGCGAATAAGCCTTTGGTTTTCTTGACGTAGATATATGGGAATGTTATATTTTATTGTATGTTTGTATGCTCAAATTAAGAAAGGAACGATTATGGACGACGGTTATGTCGCGGCGATTTTTGTACTTTTGTCCGCGCTTATAATTTTAGTTATTGTAGATATTTTTGTTAGGCTTTTTAAAAGGAAAGATACTCAGGACCCCACCAACGAAATCATTTCCATGGTTAATGAGGGGCATGAGCAGGGCATGCTTGAAACAAGCGAAGCCACAATGATAAACAACATATTTGAGTTTGGAGATAAAGAAGCGGGAGAAATTATGATTAACCGCTCAAATATTGTTGCAATTGATAAGCATACGGGGCTCATTGATGCTCTTAATTTTATGCTTTCAAACAATAACTCAAGATACCCGGTTTATGATGAAAACTTAGACCATATTATCGGTATTCTTTTCTTAAAAGATGCCATGCGCTTTCACGCAAAAGATGAGACACTGGATAAGCCCATTGAAGAAATTAAAGGACTTATAAGAAAAGCCATGTTTATTCCCGAAACCATGAACATTGACGATTTATTTAAGGCTATGCAGTCTAAAAAGACTCAGCTTGCAATAGTTATTGATGAGTATGGGCAGACAACAGGCCTTATTGCCATGGAAGATATTCTTGAAGAAATCGTCGGAAACATCATGGATGAATATGATGTTGAAGAAAAGCATATAAGAAAAGTCGGTAAAGATGCATATATTATTGACGGCTTTACTTCTTTATCCGAAATAGAGGATGTTATTCCCGTTAAATTTGACGTAGAGGACTTTGAAACATTAAACGGTTTTATGATTTCTCGTTTAGACAGGCTTCCTGAAAAAGGAGAAATATTTACAACAGAAGTTTGCGGATATAATTTTTCGATTTTCAAAGTAGAAAACAGAATGATTTCAAAAGTATCCGTTAAAAAAATAAACAATATGAAAGAAGAGGAACAATAAATGTCAGGACATTCAAAATTTGCAAACATCAAGCACAAGAAAGAAAAAAATGATGCTGCAAAGGGCAAGATTTTCACAATCATCGGTAGAGAAATTGCCGTTGCGGTAAAAGAAGGCGGCCCCGATCCTGCAAACAATTTTAAACTTGCTACAGTTATTGCTAAGGCTAAAGCCAACAACGTACCTAACGATACGATCGAAAGAGGTATCAAGAAGGCTGCAGGCGAAGGTAACTCTGTTAACTACGAATATTGCACATATGAAGGATACGGTCCTAACGGTATCGCAATTATCGTTGACTGCCTTACAGACAATAAAAACCGTACAGCGGCAAATGTAAGAAGTGCATTTACAAAGGGAAACGGAAGCATCGGAACACCCGGCTGCGTTTCATTTATGTTTGATAAAAAGGGTCAGATTTATATCGAAAAAGAAGACTGTCCCATGGATGCGGACACACTTATGATGTCTGTTTTGGACTGTGGTGCTGAAGACTTCAACGAAGAAGAAGACTGCTACGAAGTTTTAACAGACCCCAATGAATTTGATAACGTATTAAAGGAAATGGAAAAGGCAGGTATTGCTTTTGCAAGTGCCGAAGTCACCATGATTCCTCAAAACTATGTAAGCCTTACCGAAGAAACAGCTGTTAAGAACTTACAAAGAACATTAGACCTTCTGGAAGAAGACGATGACGTTCAGAACGTTTACACCAACTGGGAAGAGGAAGAATAATTTACTTTAGGAGACAACTAATGAGAAAAGAAACGATATGCGTTCAGGGCGGATACACTCCCGGTAACGGAGATCCCCGTATCATGCCTATCATTCAGAGCACAACCTTTAAATATTCATCAAGCGATGAAATGGGTAAGCTTTTTGATTTGGAAAAGGATGGTTACTTCTACACAAGACTTGCCAATCCTTCAAATGATTATGTGGCAAAGAAAATCTGCGAACTGGAAGGCGGTGTGGCAGCAATGCTTACATCATCAGGTCAGGCAGCAAACTTCTATGCCGTGTTTAATATTTGTGAATCAGGCGACCATTTCATAATGTCAAGCGCTGTATACGGAGGAACATTTAATCTTCTTAAAAACACTCTTGCAAAGATGAACATAGAATGCAGCGTTGTTGATCCCGATTGCACGGAAGAAGAGTTAAACAAGCTCTTTAAAGAAAACACAAAGTGTGTATTCGGAGAATCTGTTGCAAATCCCGGTCTTAATGTTTTGGACTTTGAAAAGTTTGCAAAGTGTGCTCATGCACATGGCGTACCGCTTATCGTTGATAATACATTCCCTACACCCATAAATTGCCGTCCTTTTGAGTTTGGCGTTGATATTGTTACTCATGCCACCACAAAATACATGGACGGTCATGCAGCTACTGTAGGCGGATGTATCGTTGATTCCGGAAACTTTGACTGGATGGCTCATAAGGATAAATTCCCCGGCCTTTGTACACCTGATGAAACATATCATGGAATTGTATATGCAGAAAAGTTTGGAAAAGGCGCTTACATTACAAAATGTACAGCACAGCTTATGAGAGATTTTGGCGCAATTCAGTCTCCTCAGCATGCTTTTTATATTAATATCGGTCTTGAGACCTTGGCATTAAGAATGGAACGCCATTGCAGCAATGCTTTAAAGATTGCCAAATGGCTTGAAAGCAATCCAAAGGTTGCCTGGGTTAATTATCCGGGGCTTGAGTCAAATAAGTATTATCCTTTGGCTAAGAAGTATATGCCTAACGGCACAAGCGGTGTACTTACATTCGGTATGGGCTCAAGAGAAGCATCTGCAAAGGTTATGGATGCGCTTAAACTTATTGCAATTGTTACTCATGTTGCAGATTCACGTACCTGTGTGCTTCATCCCGCAAGCCATACTCACAGACAGATGACGGAAGAACAGTTAAAAGAGGCAGGTATTTCACCTGATCTTATAAGACTTTCTGTGGGAATAGAAAATGTGGATGATCTTATTGAAGATTTGGCACAGGCAATAGGTTAATTTATTTAAGAGGGGTTTTTATGGACAGACTGGCTATTGTTGTTCCTTGCTATAACGAAGAAGAGGTTTTGAAAATTGCTTCCAAAGCTTTAAGAGATACTCTTAATGACTTAATTGGCAAGGGAAAGATTGCTGAAAACAGTTATGTGTTATTTGTAAATGACGGTTCTAAAGATAAAACTTGGGAACTTATTGAAGAAGAACATAAAGAACATCCAAAGCAGATATTTGGTGTAAAGCTTGCAGGCAATGTAGGCCATCAATATGCTCTTACGGCAGGATTGCTTACCGCCATGCAGATGTGTGACATGTCGGTTTCTATTGATGCCGATTTGCAGGACGATGTTGCGGTTATCGAAGAAATGGTTGATAAGTTCCATGAAGGTAAGGATATCGTATACGGCGTCAGAAAGAAGCGTGATACGGATACTTTCTTTAAGCGCTTTACGGCTCAGTCTTTTTATAAGCTTATGAATATTATGGGCGTAAAGACGGTTTATAATCATGCCGATTTTAGATTGATGAGCCAAAGAGCTATGGTTCAGTTTTCCGAATATAAGGAATCCAACTTGTTTATAAGGGGTATGATTCCTCTTATAGGATATGAATCGGATTGCGTTTATTATGATAGAAAAGAAAGAGTTGCGGGAGAGAGCAAATACCCATTAAAGAAGATGCTTGCACTTGCTTTTAACGGTATTTCTTCTTTTAGCGTAAAGCCCATAACAATGGTTACGGGACTTGGTGTGGTAATTATTATTATATCCATCCTTGCCGCAATATATGCGCTTATTTCTTATATTGCCGGAAGAGTTGAGCCGGGATGGACTTCACTTATTTTATCAATATGGTTCCTTGGCGGAGTGCAACTTCTTTGCATTGGTTTAATCGGACAGTATATAGGTAAAATATATATCGAAGTTAAACACAGGCCCAGATACAATATTGAAAAAATTCTAACTGATAAATGATACAAGGGGAATCCGATATGCAATTTAAAAAGAGTTGGTTCGGACATTCGGTTTTTATAATCGGGACATTGCTTCTGAGTGTATATTTATATACACTCTTTGTTTCGCTATGTATGTTCATGGAAAATGCTAATGATACATACATAAAGATACACGGAATCGATGTCTCTTTCTTTTTGGGAATATTACTTGTGCTTTGCTTTGCCGGAATTTTCTTTTTGGTTGAGCTTATAAAAAGGCATATTTTCATAAAGAATTCAAATGCCTTTAAAACTCTTAAAAATATTGGATTCTGGTTCTTCTTTGCTTTCTTTCTTTTGATTGGTGCATACATAAGAATTGCGAATGTTTATTTTTCTTTTGCAAATAATAGTATTCCGAATCCCGATTTTTATAATCGTTTAAACGATAGCTTTTTAGGAACCGGTAATTCATATCCAAATATTATTCTTAATCTTTACGATAAGATTTGCGTACTTATACTTAGAGTATTTGGCCTAAAACCGGATATCGTGGCTTATTTTAATGTTTTATTGTTTTTGGGAGCTTCGGTTTTACTCTTCTTTACCGTAAAGAAAGCTTTCGGAAGGATTCCTGCATTAATTGCATTTTCTTTCCTTATGATTTTTGAATATTCAATAAGCTTACATTTTGATACAACGGGAACTGTTCTTTGGTTCTTCTTGGTTTCGTTTGTATTGTTTGTAACTTCGTATTTCGCTGATTTGACGATTGAAAAAAAGCCTTGGCTTTATGTTTCCATAATGGCATCAGCAATTGTGGTGTTGTTAGTATTAAATCATTTTCTTTTTTATCCTTTAAATTTGACATTTGATTTTACCAAGTCTTTTTTGGATTTCTTTGTTTCAATTTATTACATTGTAGCTATTTTGCCTGTCTTATTTTCTTTATATGCAGTTCTTGGATATATTTATGATAAAAAAGACAAAGTAAGTGTTTGCGTTATCATGTGCATTTTACTTTCTTTGTTAATGTATTTTGACAGGTCGGAAAATGATTTTGTGATTTGGTACAGTTTCTTACTTTGCATTCTTTCCGGAATCGGAATCAAGAGATTCTTCTTTGAAGGATACAAGATTAAAGAAGCAGCTGAATCATCAAAAGAAATCAGTGAGGAAGAAGTTATAATCATTGAAGAAGATAATGCTCCCGGTACGGTAAATGTAGTATCTATTCCTTCAGGTCGCATAGAGGAAAGCAAGATTAAAGAAGTGTCCTTTAAGGCATTTGATGAAGCTCCTAAAACAGAAGAATCTAAAACAGAAGAACCTAAAACGGAAGAATCTAAAACTGAGGAGCCTAAAAAAGAGATTAAATTCCTTGATAATCCGCTTCCTGTTCCTAAAAAGCATGTTAAAAAGTCGATTGACTATGCCTTTGAGCCTGATGCGGATATGATGAAATACGACATAGACATTTCGACAGATGACGATTTTGATATTAAATAGTGTATACATGGTTTTTTGAAAACACAAAATATGGTATATTTAATTAATGGCGGATTTTAGATTTTACTGCCATAAATATTTAAGTTTTTGGATGGTACATTAGATTTTGGCTAAACAAACAAGAGGCAGAAAACCTCAATCAACGGGTAGAAAAAAATCATATAAGCGCACGAAAAAAGATTATGAATTGATTCAAGACATTAAAATTATTCTCATTGTTGCCTTGGCAGTTTTTCTTTTCGTGTGCAATTTTGGTGTTATAGGTAAGTTTGGAGATGTTATTTCATCGGTCGGATTCGGCCTTTTTGGCGTGCTTAACTTTATTGCGCCACTTTTTATTGCATTCTTAATTGTTATTTATGAACTTTCTGCGGGAAGCGGTTCGGTTGTAAGAAAAATAGTTGCTTCCTCCGTTTTCTTTTTACTCATCGATATGATCATTGACTTTATCGGTGGCATTTCTAAGACTTTGGAAAAATTCAATATTGCTGAAATATATAATTATTCCACCGAAAAAAGAGGTGGAGGACTGTTCGCAGCATCTATGGTTTATGGGCTTAAAAAGGCTATAAAACCTGCCGGAACAATTATTGTTATTTTGGTTTTACTTATTATCTGCCTTATTATTTTAACGGAAAAATCTTTTGTAAGGGCCGTTAAAGACACTACTGAAGTAATGCTTGAAAGAACAAGAGAAGATAAAGCTTTCAAGGAAGAACTGAAAGAAGACAGAAGAAAAGCATTCGAATTAAAGAAAGAAGAGCGTTTAAAAGAGCTTGAGAGAAGGAATAAAGAAAGAGCTCTTGCCCAGGAAAAGAAAGAGCAAAGAATAAATCAAAAGTCGGATGAGGAAGTATTAAAAAGAAACAAAAATGTTACGGGAGTTACCTTCAATACTCTGATTGAAGAACCTGTAAATGTGGACAAAGCGACTGATATTTCAAAAAAGAGAAACAAAAATGACGACATTCATGAAATTACTTTAAACGGCTTTGAGCCATCCACCCTTGCTTTTGATGTTTCAAATGTTCCGATCAATAATGGCGCGGGTAACGCATCTTCCGAAGATGATGAAGAAATTCCGGGAACATTTACGGATTTATCCATAGAAGAAATGTCTCCTTCAATTGCTAAGCCTGCAAAGCCTGTTAAAAAGGTTGAACAGGAAGTGCCTTCATTTGATATTAAGAAAGAAGTTAATACAGAAAATAATGATATAGAAAAAAGAGAGTATATTTTCCCACCGAGAACATTGCTTAATAAGGGCACAAAGAAGGCAGGGGATTCTACTCAGAGCATAAGGCAGACGGCTCAAAAGCTTCAGGATACTTTAGCAATATTTGGTGTTGAAGCTACAGTAACCGATATCAGTCAGGGACCTACCGTAACAAGATTTGAACTTCAGCCTAAACTTGGTGTAAAGGTTTCAAGGATTAAAAACTTATCCGATGATATAAAGCTTAACCTTGCCGCTTCTGAAATTCGTATAGAAGCTCCGATTCCCGGTAAAGCTGCAATTGGTATTGAAGTTCCCAATAAAGAAGCTCAACCCGTTGTATTCAGAGACCTTATAGATACTCCCGAATACAATAACTTTGATTCTAATCTGGCATTTGCCGTAGGTAAGGATATTGCGGGTAAAACCATTGTTTACGGAATTGACAATTTCCCTCACTTGCTTATTGCCGGTGCTACGGGTTCAGGTAAATCCGTATGTATAAATACTTTGATAATGAGTATTATATATAAGGCTAATCCCGATGATGTTAAGCTTATTATGATTGACCCTAAGGTCGTGGAATTAAGCGTTTATAACGGCATTCCTCATTTGCTTTTGCCTGTTGTTACAGATGTTAAGAAAGCTTCAGCAACATTGGCATATGCTGTTAATGAAATGCATGAAAGATATAAAAAGTTTTCTGAAGTGGGTGTAAGAGAAATCTCCGGATATAACAGGGAAATCGAGAAAAACGGGGAGGATTCTTTCAACCAAAAGATGCCTCACATTATTATTATCGTAGACGAAGTTGCGGATCTTATGCTTCAGGAGCGTAAAAATGTTGAAGATTCCATCTGCTCACTGGCTCAGCTTGCCCGTGCCGCAGGTATTCATTTGATAATCGCAACACAAAGACCTTCTGTTGACGTTATTACCGGTATTATTAAGGCGAATATGCCAAGCCGAATCGCTTTTGCAGTTTCAAGTAACGTGGATTCAAGAACCATCCTTGATATGGGAGGAGCCGAAGAACTTCTTGGTAAGGGTGATATGCTTTTCTTCCCCAAGGGCTTAAAGAAACCTGTAAGATTGCAAGGTGGTTTCATTTCCGATAAGGAAGTTAACTCTGTTGTTGAGTTTTTAAAGAAACAGGGTTCCCCTTCTTATGACGCAATGATTGAAGAAAAAATCAGATCGTGCGAAAAGTCTTCAGATTCATCGGGCTCTGCGGGAGCTTTGGGAGATGGTGGAGACGGAAACGATGAGATGTTTGTTGAAGCAGGCTTTTATATAATAGATTCGGATAAAGCTTCAATCGGTATGTTGCAAAGAAAGTTTAAAATGGGCTTTAACAGAGCTGCCAGAGTTATGGACCAGCTTGCAGATGCGGGCGTTGTGGGACCGGATCTTGGTACTAAACCCAGAGAGATATTAATGAGCCACGAACAATTCGAAAATTACCTCGAAGAGTACGGCGGTTGATTATATATAAATTAATTTCCATTGGAGTGAATGAATGAAGACAGACATTGAAATTGCACAAGAAGCTAAATTAATGCCTATCAAAGATGTTGCCGCATCTATAGGAATAGCTGAAGATGATTTGGAATTGTATGGTAAATACAAGGCCAAGATATCCGACGAGTGGTATCAAAAGAACAAAAACAATAAAGACGGAAAGTTAATTTTAGTTACCGCCATTAATCCTACGCCCGCAGGGGAAGGAAAGACCACCACCAGCATTGGTTTGGCACAGGCTTTTTCAAAGCTTAACAAAAAATGCGTTGTTGCATTAAGAGAGCCTTCATTGGGACCTTGCTTTGGAATTAAAGGAGGAGCTGCCGGCGGCGGATTCGCCCAGGTTGTTCCCATGGAAGATTTAAATCTTCATTTTACAGGTGATTTTCATGCAATCACTTCTGCAAACAATTTGCTTGCAGCCCTTATTGATAACCATATTCAACAAGGTAATTCTTTAAGAATCGACACAAGAAGCGTCGTTTGGAAGCGTTGCCTTGATATGAATGACAGAGCTTTAAGAAACATCGTTGTCGGCCTTGGCAAAAAGTCAGACGGAGTTGTCAGAGAAGATCATTTTGTTATTACAGTAGCAAGTGAAATAATGGCTATTCTTTGTCTTTGTGAAAACATGAAGGACTTAAAAGAAAAGCTTTCAAAGATAATAGTAGCTTACAATTTTGACGGCGAACCCGTAACCGCCAAAGATTTACAGGCAGTAGGTTCAATGGCCGCTCTTTTAAAAGATGCCATTAAACCTAATATAATTCAAACCCTTGAGCATACCCCCGCAATCGTTCACGGAGGACCCTTTGCTAACATCGCTCATGGATGTAACTCAGTAATTGCCACAAAATATGCTTTAAAGATGGCAGATTACGTTGTTACGGAAGCAGGCTTTGGCGCAGACCTTGGAGCAGAAAAGTTCTTTGATATAAAGTGCAGAAAAGCTAACTTAAAGCCCGATGCCTGTGTGCTTGTTGCAACAATAAGAGCATTAAAATATAACGGCGGAGTTAAAAAGGCTGACCTTTCTATCGAAAATTTAGATGCTTTAAAGAAGGGTATTTCAAACCTTGAAAAGCATATAGAGAATTTAAAACAGTATAATGTTCCGGTTGTTATTACGCTCAATGCATTTTCTTCCGATACCGAAGCAGAAGTAAAGTTTGTTAAGGATTTTTGCGAAGAAAGAAACTGTGAATTTGCTCTTTCTAAAGTATGGGAATTTGGCGGTGAAGGCGGTATAGAGCTTGCAAACGCCGTATTAAAGACATTGGAAGAAAAGAAGAGCGATTTTGCTCCGATTTATGAAGACTCATTACCTTTAAAAGAAAAGATTGAAACGGTAGCAAAGAAGATATACGGAGCTAAAGACGTTAACTTTTCAAGTGAATCATTAAAGATGCTTGATAAGCTTACAGATCTTGGATTTGGCAATTTACCCGTTTGTATTGCAAAGACTCAGTATTCTTTATCGGATGACGCCACTCTTTTGGGACGTCCCGAAAACTTTACTTTAAATGTAAGAGAAGTATATATTAGCGCAGGTGCCGGATTTGTGGTGGTTTTAACAGGTCAGGTTGTGACAATGCCGGGCCTTCCCAAAGAGCCTGCGGCTCATAGAATAGACGTTAATGAAAGCGGTTTGATTACAGGACTGTTTTAGGAGACAAAATGGAGATTATTGACGGAAAGCTTACTTCATCGATTATAAAAGATGAGCTTAAAGAAAAGGTCGAAGAATTAAAAAAACAAGGCAAAACCGGTTCTTTAGCCGTAATTCAGGTGGGAAACGATCCGGCTTCTTCGATTTATGTTAAGAACAAAAAGAAGGCTTGCGAATACATAGGAATCGGATCCGTTTCTTATGAATTATCCGAAAACACCACAAAAGAAAAGCTTCTTGATACAATTGATGAATTAAACAATAGAAGTGATATTGCAGGTATTTTGGTGCAGCTTCCTTTGCCAAAGCATATTGATGAAGATGAAGTAATAAAGGCCATCTCTCCTAAAAAAGATGTTGATGGCTTCCATGTTGAAAATGTTGGAGCTTTATGCGTTGGTGAAGATGGATTTGTTTCTTGCACCCCTGCGGGAGTTATCGAACTTTTAAAAAGATACAATGTTGAAATATCCGGTAAGAACTGTGTGGTTGTGGGAAGAAGCAATATTGTAGGTAAGCCCATGGCACTTTTAATGCTTAGAGAAAATGCAACTGTTACTATTTGTCACTCTAAGACAAAGGATTTAAAAGCGATTTGTAAGAATGCTGATATATTGATTGTTGCCATAGGAAAGCCTAAATTTATAAATGATGAATATGTTAAAGATGGCGCAGTGGTTATAGATGTCGGAATTCACAGAGATGAAAACAACAAAATGTGTGGTGATGTTGATTTTGACAGTGTTAAGGAAAAGGTATCCAAAATCACTCCCGTGCCCGGTGGAGTTGGTCCTATGACCATTGCCATGTTAATGAGCAATTGTGTTAAAGCTATTGAAAATATGTGATTTATCCAATTAAGTGAGGATTGCCATGAAGTGTCCCAATTGTGGAAATGAAATTAAAAACGGCGAGTTATATTGCGAAAAATGCGGAGCTGAACTTCAAATAGTTCCGGATATGGAAATTGATATTGAAAGTGAAATGAAGAAGACAATGTCTCATATTGCAAAAGATGACATTGCAAAGGATTATGATATCGATTTTGATGAAGATCCCAATATTATTTCCATGATTCTGGGTACCCATAAAAGCGGTAAATTTTTCTATGTATTTCTTGGAATAATCGTTGTGTTAATAGTTGTTGCGGCTGTTTTGCTTGGCAGGCGAATCAGCTCTCAAAACAGCTATGATTACCAGATGAGCAAAGCTGTCGAATTCAGCGACAGCGGTAACTATTTAAGCGCAATTTCTTCACTTGAATCTGCTTATAAGATTAAGCCCAGCGCTGATATTTTATTTACCATTGCAGATTATTATTACACTCTTGAAAGAGATAATGATGCCATCTACACGCTTCAGGAAGTAATCGGTTCTGATTTTACTCAGGTTGAAAAAGAATCTGCTTATAAGAAAATAATTTCTTTGTATTTATCATCTCAAAGCTATGATTTGCTTGCAGACGCTTTAAAGGGATGTGAGATTGAAAGTATAGTAAAGAATTACGGAGAATACATGGTGTTTGAGCCCGAATTTAATTTAAAGGAAGGCACATACAACGAAACGGTAACGCTTAAATTATCAACCGATGGTCCCGGTAAGATTTACTATACAACGGATAAGTCCGTGCCAAATACAGGCTCTAACTTGTTTGACGGTCCTATTTTCCTTGAATATGGTAGCTACGTTATCAACGCCGTATATGTTAGCCCTCACGGGGTTGTAAGCGATGTTGTTACAAAGAAATACCTGATTGATGTTGAGTTTGAATTTGAACCTGACATTTTGACTGAGTCAGGTGAATATACTACAGCTACTTTGATAGAAGCCGATGTACCTCCCATGTATACGCTTTATTATACAATTGACGGAGGAGACCCTGACAAAAATTCAAAGCAATATAAGACGCCTATTCCCATGGAAGCAGGGGAACATACTTATAAATTCGTCTGCTATGCCGCAGATGGCACCATGAGCAGCGTGGTTGAAAGAAAGTATACTCTTAACTATAACCCTGCTTATACGCCCGCACAGGCGGTTCAGAGGTTATCGGAATACCTTATTCAGACAGGTTATTTCATTGACGGTGAAAGAAAAGAAGGAGTAAGCGGCAGGTTCCTTCTTATGTATTCCGTAATTTACCCCATTGAAGGTATGGGAAACTATTATTTTGTGGTAGAATATCATGAAAGCGAAGCCGGCATAAGAACAAATACCAATAATATTTATGCCGTAGGATGCGACGATTTGTCACTTTATAAAGTTAAATCTTCCGGAAACGGTGATTATACATTAGTTGGATTTTAGGGTATATGAATTTTAGGGAAGGAAAATAAAGAAATGTACCAGATTTTGAAAGCAAGAGAGCTTACCACAAACATTTATGAAATGATTGTCAAAGCTCCCAGAGTTGCTAAGTCTTGCTTGCCCGGACAATTTGTTATTGTAAGAGCAAATGAAGACTCCGAGAGAATTCCCCTCACCATTTGCGATTATGACAGAAACGAAGGAACAATTACTATTGTTTTCCAGATTGTAGGTGCGGGAACAAGTTTTATGGCGAATTTAAAAGAAGGAGATTCGTTCCATGATTTTGTGGGACCTTTAGGCTGCCCTTCTGAATTTTGCACTGAGTCAATTGAGGAACTCAAAAAGAAAAGTATCGTTTTTGTTGCAGGCGGTGTTGGAACTGCTCCTGTATATCCTCAGGTTAAATGGCTTAAAGAAAACGGTGTAAATTCCGACGTTATTGTGGGCTCTAAGACAAAAGATCTTCTTATTTTGGAAGATGAAATGAAGGCTGTTGCAGGAAATCTTTATGTGACCACAGACGATGGCTCTTACGGAAGAAGCGGAATGGTTACAAAGACCTTACAGGACCTTGTTGACGAAGGTAAGCATTATGATGTGTGCGTTGCTATAGGCCCGATGATCATGATGAAGTTTGTATGCAAACTTACAAAGGAATTAAACATTCCTACAGTTGTAAGCCTTAACCCCATTATGGTAGACGGCACCGGAATGTGCGGAGCATGTCGAGTTACCGTTGGCGATAAGGTTAAGTTTGCGTGTGTTGACGGACCTGAGTTCGACGGACATTTGGTTAACTTCGATGAGGCTATGAAGCGTCAGACTCTTTATAAGACCGAAGAAGGAAGAAAATATCTTGAAGCAAAAGAAGGCGCCACACACCATGGCGGCTGCGGAAACTGTTAGGAGGATAATCATGGACGTATTAAAGAAAGTACCGGTTCGTGAGCAGGATCCAAAGGTGCGCGCCACGAACTTTGAAGAAGTATGTTTGGGATACAATGAAGAAGAGGCTATGGCTGAAGCTTCAAGATGTATTAATTGTAAGAATGCGCAGTGCATGAAGGGATGCCCCGTTTCAATAAACATTCCCGGATTCGTTGAGCAGGTTAAAAACGGTAATTTTGATAAAGCTTATGAAATCATAAGCGAATCATCGGCTCTCCCCGCTGTTTGCGGACGTGTTTGCCCTCAGGAAAGTCAGTGTGAAGGTAAATGTATAAGAGGTATTAAAGGCGAGCCTATTTCTATCGGCAAGCTTGAAAGATTTGTTGCCGACTATGCTGCAAAGAACAACATTAAACCCGTTGTTTCTGCAGAAAAGAAGGGTAAAAAAGTTGCTGTTATAGGTTCAGGTCCTGCCGGTTTAACTTGTGCGGGAGACCTTGCTAAAATGGGCTATGACGTTACTATTTTTGAAGCTCTTCATCAGCCCGGAGGAGTGCTTGTTTACGGTATTCCCGAATTCAGACTTCCCAAGGAAAGAGTTGTTGCCAAGGAAATTGAAAATGTAAAATCCCTTGGCGTTAAGATTGAAACGAACGTAGTTGTAGGTAAGTCAATTACCGTTGATGAGCTTATGAATGATGAAGGCTTTGACGCTGTATTTATCGGTTCCGGTGCCGGCCTTCCCAAGTTTATGGGTATCCCCGGAGAAAACGCTAACGGTGTGTTCTCTGCAAATGAATACCTTACAAGAAGCAATCTCATGAAGGCCTTTGACGAAAACTCAAGCACACCTATTATGAGAGCTAAAAAAGTTGCTGTTGTAGGCGGTGGTAACGTAGCTATGGATGCCGCAAGAACCGCTTTAAGACTTGGCGCTGAAGTTCACATTGTATACAGAAGAAGTGAAGAAGAATTACCTGCAAGAGTTGAAGAAGTTCACCATGCTAAAGAAGAGGGGATTATATTCGATCTTCTTACAAATCCTGTTGAAATATTAACCGATGATAACGGATGGGTTAATGCAATTAAGTGCATTAAGATGGAACTTGGAGAGCCTGATGAGTCAGGAAGAAGATCTCCTGTTGAAATACCCGGTTCCGAATTTACAATTGATGTCGATGCTGTAATCATGTCTCTTGGCACAAGCCCCAATCCATTGATTTCTTCAACTACAAAGGGACTTGAAATCAATAAAAGAAAATGCATTGTTGCTCAAGAAGATTGCGGTAAGACTTCTAAGACAGGTGTTTATGCCGGCGGTGATGCCGTTACAGGAGCAGCTACCGTTATTTTGGCAATGGGTGCAGGTAAGACTGCTGCCGCAGGTATTGATGAGTTTTTATCAGGAAAATAAATCGGAGGAAAAAAGATGCCCTGGTGTCCAAAATGTAAACTGGAATATGTAGAAGGCAAAACAATATGCCCCGACTGTAACGTTGAATTGGTTGAAAAGCTTAATGAAGAAGAGGAATCTTTTGAACCTGAGCTTGTGAATGATTTATCCGATGAAGTTACAAAAGCTTTGGAAGAAGAAATGCCACAGGATATAGAAAAGCTTTCAACCGAAGAAATGGAAGCTATTATGCTTAGGGCAGAACAGCTTAAAAACTTTGAAGAAAACCCTGTTTACAAATCTAAAAAGGATAAGCTTTTAAACAATAAATCCGCATATGGAGTTCTAATTGTAAGCGGTTTTTTGGGACTTGCCGTTATTATTTTGGATATATTCGGTGTTATCACACTTCCTTTAGCAGGTTCATCAAGAACCCTGACATTTATAGTTCTCGGCGTTTTGTTTTTGGTATTTCTTTTAACAGGTTTTGTATCTTTGGGAAGTGTTAAAAGATTAAAGCCGGAAGTTGAAAAAGAAGAAAAGCTTATAAATGATATAGTTGAATTTATAAAGCAAAACAAGGCAGCCGGTACTTACAAAAAGCCTAATCCCGAAAACTATGAATCGGAATACTTAGAACTTAATAACAAGGTGGTATCCGATGTAAAAGAAGCTTTTCCTGATTTAGAGCCCGGATTTGCTTATTATGTAGTTGACCGCTTCGCAGGAGATATTCTTGATGAAGATTAAACTGATTACGGTTGGAAAAATCAAAGAAAAATTCTTTAAAGATGCCATTTTGGAGTACTCTAAAAGGCTTTCCAAATTTTGTAATCTTGAAATAATCGAAGTTCAGGATGAAATGACTCCCGATAAAGCTACAGATGTTGAGAATCAGAAAATTTTAGAAAAAGAAGGAGACAGAATCCTTTCTAAAATAAAGGATTCTGAATTCCTTATTACCTTAGAAATCGAAGGAAAAAAATTATCAAGTGAAGACTTGGCTAAAAAACTTTCTTCGATTTGCTTATCAGGGCAATCCACCATTGATTTTGTTATCGGAGGATCTCTTGGGCTTGATAAAAAGGTTAAGGCGCGTTCTGATTTCTCACTTAGTTTTTCAGATATGACATTCCCGCATCAACTGATGCGGGTAATTGTGCTTGAACAGATATATCGTGCATTTAAGATAAATGCAAATGAACCGTATCACAAATAAGCGGAAAGGAATGTATGGAGAAAGTTATAGAGTTTTCCGGTGAACAATTAAGAACTTTATTTGGCCAAAACGATAAGTATCTTGAAAAGATTGAAAATAAGTTAAACGTTATTTTGGTAAACAGAAACGGTGTTTTGAAGATTATCGGAGAAGAGCCAAATGTAGAATCCGCTTATTCCATGATGACAGCTTGTTTAAAGACGGTTAAAGGAGGAGACGATTTGGAAGAGCAAAAGATAGATTATGCAATTTCCTTAGCCAAAGAAAAGCAGGAAGAAGCCCTTTCTTTAATCGATAAAGAAGTTATTTGCCACACTGTTAACGGTAAGCCCATTAAACCTAAAACCTTAGGTCAGAAGGCTTATGTTGATGCAATGAAGAAAGATATGGTGGTTTTTGGTATTGGCCCTGCAGGAACAGGTAAAACATACCTTGCAATGGCTTTGGCAATAACCGCTTTTAAAAATAATGAGGTAAATAAGATTATTCTTACAAGACCCGCTATTGAAGCAGGAGAAAAGTTAGGTTTCTTGCCGGGAGACTTGCAAAGTAAAGTTGATCCTTATTTGCGCCCTTTGTATGATGCTTTATATCAAATCATGGGTGCGGAAGGCTTTCAAAAGAATATGGAAAAGGGTCTTATTGAAGTGGCTCCCCTAGCCTATATGCGAGGCAGAACTTTGGATGATGCTTATATTATCCTTGATGAAGCTCAAAACACCACGCCCGCCCAGATGAAGATGTTTTTAACACGTATCGGTTTTGGCTCTAAGGTAGTAATTACCGGCGACTCCACGCAAAAGGACTTGCCAAAAGATGTGACAAGCGGTCTTGACGTGGCCATTAAAATATTAAAGAACATTGAAGGAATCAGCGTTTGCAATCTTACAAGCAAAGACGTTGTCAGACATCCTTTGGTACAAAAGATAGTTAAAGCATACGAAGTTTACGAAGAAAAGGCAGCAAACAAAAACAAGCAAAGGAAGAAATAGTTTTGAGCAATCTTTCAAAGAAAAAGACAATTGCAGGTGTTTTAATATTGTTTCTTACCGTTGTGATTACACTTCTTATGTCGTTTTTGTATGATAAGACATGGGGAGAAATAATCAGAAACGGTGTTTTTTCACTTTCCTTTTCTTTGGGACTGATTTATTTTTTACAGTATTGTTTAAAAACAGAGAGAATGGATTATGATAATGCGGAACACCCTTATAGGTTTTTGGTGGTGTATTTATCAGGACTTATATTAACGGTTTTGTTTCCGCTTATTGATAAAAAGGGATGGATATTTTTGACAATCGCAATCGCCCTTTCATTGTTTTCAAATGCATTCATATCTTTTTATGTTTCTGCATCGTTTATTGTGCTGGCCGTTTTGCTTTCCGGAACCGAGATTGTCACCGTAGCGGTTTATTTCTTGGCTTCCTTCTTGGGAATAATGCTTTTTCAGGATATCGATAAACAATTCAAAGTTGCTTCATCGATATTTTTGTCTGTTTTATTCTTAGCTTTGCTTGAAATAGCCGGTTTTGTTATGCTAGAAAACTCAAAGCTTGATGCAGAGCAGTTTATCATGCCTATTGTGAATATAGCGATAAACTCAATCGCTTTATTCTTTTGCTTAAAGTATTTTAATACAACCGTAGCAAATCGATACAGAAATAAGTACTTAGAATTAAACGATCAAGAATACTCCGCTTTGATTGAGCTTAAAAACGTATCAAAAGAAGAGTATTACAGGTCTATTCATACAGCTTATCTTGCGGAAAGAATGGCCAATTCCATAGGCTGTGATGTTGATATTACAAAAAACTGTGCTTACTACCACAGGATTAAAAAGGCTTTTGATTTGTCGGAAAAAGGCTGTGAAGAATTTGTTTTAAAGAATCAATTTCCGCCCAAAGCTGCAAAACTTCTTTTAGGGTTTTTGGATAAAAATTCCAGACTTGTTTCAAAAGAAGCTTGTATAGTGTATTTGTCCGATAAGTTTATTTCAACATTAATGAGTATTTTTTCAAAAGATAAAAAAGCCAAGGTTGATTATTCCGCTTTGGTGGATACTTTGTTTGAAAAGAATTTTATTAAAGAAACACTTTCCGAAAGTGAGCTTACACAGAAGGACTTTAGACAAATAAGAGAGATTATATTAAAGGAAACATTGTATTATGACTTTTTACGTTGAGAATGAATTCGATTTTGAATTCGGTTTTGATGTTGAAAACCTTATTAAGGATTTGACAAATGAAACTTTAAAATCTGAGAATGTTCCGTTTCTTAATGTATCTTTAAATGTTTCTTTCACAGATGATGAAAATATTCATGCTATTAATAAAGAGTTTAGGGAAATGGATAAAGCCACCGATGTTTTGTCTTTCCCTGCAATCGATTTTAATGCTCCCGCCGATTTTAGCGGCATAAAAGAAGGTGACCCTGAATATTTTGACTGTGAAACAGGGGAACTTATTTTGGGAGACATTATGATTTCAACAGATCACGCTGTAAGTCAGGCCCATGAATATGGTCATTCTTTAAAGCGCGAGGTTGCTTTCTTGATTACTCACAGTTTATTACACTTACTTGGCTACGATCATATGAGTGATGATGAGAGAGAAGTCATGGAAGCAAAACAAGAAGATATACTAAAAAGATTAAATATTACAAGAGATTGATTAATGTCTATTGAGAAGAACGAAAAAAGTAAATTTAATAATTTTTTGGTGCAGGGAAGTATCCTTGCCATAGCGGGAATTTTAGTAAGGGTGCTTGGCCTTGCTAAAAGAATACCCATGCCCTACATTATCGGGGATGTGGGTAACGCTTATTATTCGGCGGCTTATGAAGTATACAATGTAGCATTTACGGTTTCTGTATACGGTATCCCCCTTGCGGTTTCTAAGCTTGTGTCAGCCAAGGTAAGTAAGGGCGAGTACAGAAATGCCGATAAGATTTTTAAGTGCACTCTAAGATTTGCCGTTGTTTTAGGCTTGCTTGTGTCAGGCTTTGTGTTTGTTTTTGCAGACGGATTATCAAAGATGAATCACGAGCCTATGAGTTATCTTGCGCTTAGAGTTTTGGCTCCCGCGCTTTTGCTCTTTTGTATAAGTGCAGTATTCAGAGGATATTTCCAAGGAATGGGCTCAATGGTCCAAACCGCTTGCTCTCAACTTATTGAGACAATTGTTCTTGTCCCTGTAGGTCTTGGATGCGCTTATTATTTTACTAAGTACGGGCGAAAAGTCGGTGCACTTTTACAAAACGAAAACTATGCCAATGCATACGGAGCGGCAGGTGCAACTCTTGGATATACCGTAGGCGCCGCATTTGCTTTAACTTTTATGATTTTGGTATATAAAGCGAACAAGAGAACTTTTCAAAAACGAATTTTCAGAGACCCTACACACGTTATTGACAGTTCCTGGGATATTTATAAAGCATTATTGGTTACAATTGTACCTATTACCGTAGGCTCTTTTGTAAATAATATATCCAATTATCTCGATATGTGTCTTCATAACTGGATGATGGATGTTAAAGGTCTTGAAGCGATAAAATCCGTTAACTGGGGAATTTATTCAGGAAAATACCTGGTACTTATCAATGTTCCGATTGCCATAGCAGCTTCTATGGGAATGTCAACGGTTCCCACAATTTCGGGACTTATGAAAAGAAAAGAGTACCCTGAATTAAATCAAAAGATAGAAAGCGTAATAAGACTTGTTATGATTATAGCCTTTCCTTGCGCTGTTGGACTTGCTGTTGTGGCTCCTAATGTAGTGTGGATGCTTTTTTCAACCAAAACCGAAACTGCTCCGAATCTTTTAAGAATAGGAAGCATAGGAGTTGTACTGTTTTCTTTATCAACTCTTACAAACGGAATTTTACAAGGAATGGGCAGGTTGATTAAACCTATTACCCATGGCCTTATTGCGATAGTGATTCATGCTAGCATTTTGCTCTCGCTTTTGTATTTTACTGATTTAAACATTTATGCGGTTGCTTTATCAAACAATATTTTTGCTCTGGCGATATTTGCTATGAATATTGTTTCGATTAAGAAAATACTTAATTACAGACAGGAAGTAAAAAAGACCTTTGTTTTGCCTTTGGCTTGTTCTTTGGCAATGGGTGTGGTTGTTTTTGTTATAGACAGTTTATTGTCAAAGGTATTACATAATAGATTCACTGTTGTTCTTTCTGTACTCATCGGAGCAATAGTTTATTTAATAACAATGCTTCTTACAAAGGGAATCACAAGATACGAGCTTGAAAAATTCCCGGGCGGAAGTAAGTTATATAGAATATTTAAACGTTTGCATTTATGTGCGTAAGGGGTGAATATGAAAAAAGTCGGAATTATCGGAGCGGGCGCAAGTGGATTGATGGCAGCTATTGAAGCTGCAGGTGAAGGCGCGGCGGTAACTTTATTTGAGAAAAAGGACCGCGTAGGTAAGAAGATTTTAGTAACAGGTAACGGAAGATGTAATTTTACCAATGCAAATCTTTCAAAGGATCATTATTATACTGATGACGATGACTTTGTTGAAAGAATTCTTTCAAAGTTTGGTAATTCAGAGCTTTTAATGTACTTTACGGGCTTGGGGCTTTTGATTCGTGAAAAGAACGGCTATTTTTATCCCTCATGCGATCAGGCTTCGGCTGTTTTGGATTTATTAAGACAAGCTTTGACAGAAAAAAATGTGGAGGTTAAGACAGACAGTAATGTTATATCTGTTTCAACTAAGAATGACGCATATGTCGTAACACTTGAAAACGGCGACACCTATCAATTCGACGCTGTTATTATAGCAACAGGCGGCAAGGCAGGTCTTTCACCAAAAGAAACCGTTAACGGATACGACATATTAAATAAGCTTAACCATAAATCTACAAAATTATATCCGGCACTTACTCAAATTAAATGCGAGGGCTTAAACTTTAAAGCATTATCGGGTGTAAAGAGCGACTGTGTGCTTTATTTATTTGCCGATGAAAATCTTATAATGAGTCAGGGCGGGGAGCTCCTCTTTACAGATTCGGGTATTTCCGGAATTGTTTCTTTCCAAATCAGTCACTGCGTTGCAGAGTTTTTGGATAACAAGAAAAAAGTTGAGGTTGTTCTTGATTTGCTTCCGGGTATTGAAGAAGAAAAACTTAAGGCTTTCATCGTTCCAAAGATGCTTCTTCATCCAAACCAGACTTTGGAAGAATTCTTTGTGGGTATTCACAATAAGAAGCTTAATACCGAAATCATCAAAAGAATCGGCTTAAAGCCTTCGATGAAAGTTTCGGATGTTGATAAAGATACACTTTTAAATGCCGTTTTGAGCTTAAAAGAGATAACCGTTAAAGCAGTAGATGTTAACGGTTTTGATAAAGCTCAGGTTACAGGCGGTGGTATTTTAACGGGTGAAGTAACGGATGATTTAGAATCCAAGCTTCATAAGAATCTCTTTATTACAGGCGAATTGTTAAATGTAGACGGGTTATGCGGAGGTTACAATTTACAATGGGCTTTTTCTACGGGAATTATTGCAGGAAGAGCTGCCGGCAAACAAGAGGATAAATAATGATTTTAATTAATCAAATGAAGTTAAAACCGGACGCAAAGGAAAATGCACTTTTATTAAAGGCGGCTTCCGTTTTAAAAATCTTGCCAGAAGATATTATTTCTTTGTCAATCGAGAAAAAATCTATCGATGCAAGAAAGAAACCGGATATATTTATTGTTTATTCGGTTGCATGTGAAGTTAAACACGAAGACAGTGTTTTAAGAAGATGTGCCAATAATAATCAGGTTTCTTTGTATAAGCCCGTTAAATATACTTATGAAATTACCGGTAAAGAATTTATGCGCTCTAAGCCCGTTATTGTAGGCGCCGGTCCTGCAGGGCTCTTTTGTGCGTATTTTTTATCCAAGGCGGGTTATAAGCCTATTTTAATAGAAAGAGGCTTTGATATTGATACTCGAACCAAGGATGTTGAAAACTTCTGGACTACAGGCGTGTTAAATCGCAACTCAAATGTTTTGTTTGGTGAAGGCGGTGCCGGAACTTTCAGTGACGGAAAGCTTAACACTTTGGTTAAAGATAAGTTTGGAAGAAACAAAGAAGTTCTTGAGATATTTGTTAAATACGGAGCAAATCCCAACATCCTTTATGAAGCCAAACCTCATATCGGAACCGACGTTTTAAGAAACGTAATTAAGGCCATGAGAGAAGATATAAAGGCTTTTGGCGGTGAAATACGGTTTAATGCGGAGCTTACCGACATTACTGTCAGTGACGGAAGAATTAGTTCTGTTACCATAAATTCAAATACAAAATTAGAATGCGATAATCTTATTCTTTGTATCGGACACAGCGCAAGAGATACTTTTAAGATGCTTTATGATAAAGGCTTAAAGATGGAGCAAAAAGACTTTGCTGTTGGTTTTAGGATAGAGCACAGTCAAAAGATGATCGATAAAGCCCTTTATACGGATGATGAGGAAGTATTAAAGCATTTACCTCCGGCTTCTTATAAGTTAACTTATAAATCGACTTCGGGACGAGGAGTATACTCGTTTTGTATGTGCCCCGGAGGCTACGTGGTAAACGCTTCTTCAGAACCTGAATGCTTGTGTGTTAACGGCATGAGCTATTCAAAGCGTGACGGAGAAAACGCAAACTCTGCAATTGTTGTAAGTGTTTCTTCAAAAGATTACGAAAGTGAACATCCTTTGGCCGGTGTTGAATTTCAAAGAAAGATTGAAAGAAACGCATACAAAGAAGGAAACGGAGCAATACCCGTTGAGTTTTATGCTGATTTTAAAGCGGAAGTTAACGGTTATGAAAATCTAAACGATCAAAATCTTGATGATTTAATGGCTGTAAAACCTCAAACAAAGGGAGTATATACAAAAGCGAAAGTTAGTAGTATTCTTCCTAAAGAGATGTCTGAAGCGATAGTTGAAGGAATAGATTATTTTAATAGAATTATTCCCGGTTTTTCAAACGATCATGCGCTTCTTAGCGCTGTTGAAAGCAGGACGTCTTCTCCTGTTAGAATCACAAGGGATGATTCTTTTGAAAGTATAAACGTTAAAGGAATCTATCCTTGCGGAGAAGGTGCCGGGTACGCCGGCGGTATCACGTCTGCTGCCATGGACGGAATGAAAGTTTTTGAAAAAATTATCAGTAAATATAAGCCTTTATAGGCGGAGGATTTTATGAGTACCAAAATGACTATGGATGAAAAAATAAAGCGTATCAATGAGCTTTATCATTTATCTAAAGAACGAGCATTAACAAGTGAAGAAGCTTTGGAACAAAAGTCTTTAAGACAGGATTACATTGATTCAATAAAGAAGGGCTTAAAGGCTCAGCTTGAAAACATAGAAATTCAGGAATTGGACGGTTCAATAACTAAGGTTCATAAGATAAAGTAATTGCTTTAAATGGTGTTAAAGGGATGGATAAAAGGGAAATCAGGAAGGATTTGATTGATAAGCGCGATGCTATCAAATCAGATGATTGGATTGAGTATTCAAACAAGATTCAAAGAAACATTATAAGATCTTCTTTATACAGAAGTGCAGAATGCATTTTGATTTATTCTGACTTTCATGGTGAAGTCGGAACTTTTTCTTTGATTGAGGCTGCGCTCTTAGACAATAAGAAGGTTTATTTACCTAAAGTATGCGAGAACTTCTTGGAAGCCAGAATGGAGTTTTATCGCATTTATTCAACGCAAGAACTTATTGACGGATTTATGGGAATAAAAGAGCCAATAGGGTCATTGGACAGAGTGTTTTCTTTAGATGAAATCAATCTTAAAAAGACGGTTGTTTTTGTGCCGGGAGTTGCATTTTCCAAGGATAATTACAGGCTTGGATACGGTAAGGGCTATTATGATAATTATCTAAAAGATAAAGAAGAAATGCTTAAAATCGGCCTTTGCTTTTCCATGCAAATTAAGGATACGATTCCAAATGAAGAACACGATATTAAAATGAATTATGTTATTACTGAAAAAACGAATGTTTCTGAAATAAATAAGATAGATAGTTTGAGGATTTAATATTGATTTACAACGATGATGAATTATTACAGTTAGACTACATTGATAAGTTAAGAAAGCTCATTTACGAAAAGGAGCAAAAACTTGGCAGAAAGCTTACCTGTCAGGTGACCACTTTCGGATGCCAGATGAATGCCAGAGATTCAGAAAAAATTCTTGGTATTTTAAAGTCCGTAGGATTTGAAGAAAAGATTGATGAAGCAGATGATGCTGACTTTGTTATCTACAATACTTGTACCGTCAGAGACAATGCAAATCAAAGAGTTTACGGTAGGCTTGGCGCATTAAAGAGCCACAAGAAAAAGAATAAAGAAATGAAGATTGCTTTATGCGGTTGCATGATGCAAGAACCTTCGGTTATAGAAAAGATAAAGAAAAGCTATCCGTTTGTTGACCTGGTTTTTGGGACACACAATATTTTCAGCTTTCCTGAACTTTTACTTCGGACATACGTAGAGAATAAGCAGGTTATTGAAATATGGGACAGCACAGATAAGGTTGTTGAAAGGCTTCCGGTTGCCAGAAAATATAAGTTTAAGTCAGGCGTAAACATTATGTTTGGCTGTAATAATTTCTGTACTTATTGTATCGTGCCTTATGTCAGAGGAAGAGAAAGAAGCAGAAGACACGAAGAAATAATTGAAGAGATTAAGCGGCTTGCTGACGACGGAGTTAAAGAAGTTATGCTTCTTGGCCAAAACGTTAATTCATATGGTAACAATCTTGATAATGAGGTTTCTTTCCCCGAACTTTTAAAGATGGTTGAAGAAGTTGAAGGCATTGAAAGAATCCGCTTTATGACATCGCATCCTAAGGATTTATCAGATGAACTTATTGAGGTGATGGCTAATTCAAAGAAGATTTGTAAGCACATTCATTTGCCTCTTCAGTCAGGCTCAACTGAAGTGTTAAGGCGAATGAATCGTAGATATACAAAAGAACAGTATTTGGCTTTGGTTGAAAAAATAAGAAAGGCTATGCCCGATATATCAATTACAACTGACATCATTGTCGGCTTTCCGGGAGAGACCTATGAAGATGTTTTGGAGACCATTGATGTAATCAAAAAAGCTAAATACGACAACGCATTTACATTCATTTATTCTAAGAGAACAGACACCCCTGCGGCTTCAATGCCGGATCAGGTTCCCTTAGAGGATGTAAAGAAGCATTTCGACATGGTTTTATCTACAGTCCAGGAAATGGCTAAAGAAAGAACCGCTCGATTTGAAAACAGGGTAGTAAGAGTTTTGTGCGAAGAAATCAATGAACAGGACGACTCATATTTGGACGGCAGAATGTCTTCGAATACGGTTGTTCATTTCAAAGGCGATTCTTCCATGATAGGTAGCTTTGTAAATGTTAAGCTTACCAAATGTCATGGTTTTTATTATGACGGAGATGTGGTTGACTGATAAGTAAAGGCAGGACAAAGAAGTGGCAGATTTTACGCCTATGATGCAACAATATCTGGAGACTAAGAAGGAGTATCCGGATTGCATATTGTTTTACAGACTCGGTGATTTTTATGAAATGTTTTTTGATGACGCCAAAGTTGCATCCAAAGAACTTGAATTAACATTAACCGGTAAAAGCTGTGGTCAGGATGAAAGAGCGCCTATGTGCGGTATTCCTTATCATGCGGTTGACTCTTATTTAAACAGACTTGTAACAAGAGGCTATAAAGTAGCTATTTGCGAACAGGTTGAAGATCCCAAACTTGCAAAGGGTTTGGTTAAAAGGGAAGTTATCAGGATTGTGTCCAAAGGAACCAATCTTGATACTTCTTTAATTGATGAAAGAACAAACAATTTCCTTATGTGTATTTGCTACCTTGATAACGGTATCGGAATATCGGTAGCGGATATTACCACGGGAGATTTTTTTGTTACGGAAGTTAAGGACATTAGAGGAATACTGGATGAAGTTCAAAGATATTCTCCTAATGAAATAATATGTAACGAACCTTTTATGATGTCGGATTTTCCTTTTAAATCCATTAAAGAAAGAACCGACGTATCCATTAACTCAATTGATGCCTATCACTTTGATGAAAAAGACTGCTTAAGAAATTTAAAAGAGCATTTTAAAGTCAATTCTGTTGAAGGATTAGGCCTTCTTGATTATAAGATGGGAACCATAGCCGCAGGCGCTATGCTTTCTTTCTTGTATGATACTCAGAAAAATTCCTTAGAAAATATTTCAACGGTTCACGTCTATGATTCCACAAATTTCATGCATCTTGATTCTTCCACAAGAAGAAACCTTGAGCTTTGTGAAACCATGCGAGAAAAGCAAAAAAGAGGATCGCTTCTTTGGGTGCTTGATAAAACAAAGACAGCAATGGGCGGAAGACTGTTAAGAAGCTATATTGAGCAGCCTTTATTAGACGTGTCCGAAATGAATAAACGTCTTGATTTTGTTGAAGAACTTTTAAAAGATTCAATAAACAGAGAAGAGTTAAGGGAGTATTTAAACGAAGTTTACGACCTTGAAAGACTTCTGGGAAGAATCACTTATAAAACCGCAAATCCCAGAGATTTAATTGCTTTTAAAAACTCTCTTTACATTCTTCCTCATATAAAGACAATTCTTAATGATTTTTCTTCAAAGCTATCGCAGGAAATACTTGATAGCATTGATACGCTTGGGGATTTGTATTCTTTGATCAATGAAGCTATTTTAGACGAACCGGCCATCACATTAAAAGAGGGCGGAATCGTTAAAAGCGGATATATGTCCGAAATAGATCATTTCAGAAACGCTAAAACAGAAGGTAAAGACTGGCTCTTGGCTTTGGAGGAAAAAGACAGAGAAAGAACCGGGATTAAGAACCTTAAAATTAAATACAATAAGGTATTTGGATACTATTATGAAGTAACAAATTCATATAAGGATTTGGTGCCTTCAGACTATATAAGAAAGCAAACTCTTACAAATGCCGAAAGATACACCACCCCCGAACTTAAGGAGATGGAAGAAAACATTTTAAACGCTCAGGATAAGCTCTTTGGCCTTGAGTATGATGTATTTTGTAATGTAAGAGACACAATTGCTGCAAATGTATCAAGAATCTATGAAACATCAAAAGCAATTGCGAAGCTTGATGTTTTTGCTTCCCTTGCCTATGTAGCCGAGCAAAACAAATACTCAAGACCTTCTTTAAACGAAAAAGGTCATATATCAATTAAAGCCGGAAGGCATCCTGTCGTTGAAAAACTTATGGACGGCGGCCTGTTTATTCCAAACGACACTAAACTTGATAATGATAAAAACTGCATAAGCATTATTACAGGCCCCAATATGGCCGGTAAATCCACTTATATGAGGCAGGTGGCATTAATTGTACTTATGGCTCAGATTGGCTCCTTTGTGCCTGCGGAGAAGGCTGATATAGGCATTGTGGACAGGCTCTTTACAAGAGTCGGCGCTTCCGATGATTTGGCAAGCGGCCAGAGTACCTTTATGGTTGAAATGAATGAAGTGGCCAATATTTTAAGAAACGCCACTCAAAAGAGTTTACTCATACTTGATGAAATCGGAAGAGGAACATCCACTTTTGACGGCTTGTCAATTGCCTGGGCGGTTATTGAGCATATAAGCAATAAAAAGATATTGGGTGCGAAAACATTGTTTGCAACGCATTATCATGAACTTACAGAGCTTGAAGATAAGATGGACAATGTAAACAATTATTGCGTTGCCGTTAAAGAAGAAGGGGATGACATAGTCTTTTTAAGAAAGATTATTCCCGGTGGTGCTGACAGAAGCTATGGTATTCAGGTTGCCCGTCTTGCAGGCATACCCGATATTGTTTTAAACAGGGCAAAAGAAATCGCCGAGCAATTATCCGATAATGACATAACGGAAAAAGTTCAAAGTATTGCCGTAAACATTAAAAACGACAGCATAAAGAAAAAGCCTGAAAAGGATGACTTTGATTATAATCAGATTTCTTTGTTTGACACAGTTAAAGACGAAGATGTTTTGGAAGAAATAAAATCTCTTGATTTAACAAACATCACGCCCTTGGATGCCCTTAACCAGCTTTCGAAGTTTCAAAATATGTTAAAAAACAGGTGGAAGGCTTAAGGGGGTATAAACATGAGAGAGATTGTTTTATTAAGCAGTGAAACCATTGACAAGATTGCCGCGGGAGAAGTGGTTGAGCGTCCTTTAAACGTAGTTAAGGAACTTGTTGAAAACTCTATCGACGCATACGCAAAATCCATTAGTGTTGAGATAAAGGGCGGCGGAATTGATTTAATAAGAGTTACGGATGACGGTTTTGGTATAGAAAAAAACGAATGTGAAAAGGCCTTTATAAGACACGCTACAAGTAAACTTCGCTCTATAGAGGATTTGGAGAGCCTTGCATCCTTAGGCTTTAGAGGTGAAGCTCTGGCGGCAATAAGTGCTGTATCAAAGACAGAAATGATTACTAAGACTTATGATGAGCTTCTTGGTACAAGAGTACTTGTTGAAGGCGGTAAAATGGTAGATAAGTCTGATGTGGGAGCTCCTATCGGAACCACTTTCATTGTAAGAAATCTTTTTTATAACACGCCCGCAAGAAGAAAGTTTTTAAAAAGCGCAAACGCTGAAGGTGCATTGGTAGAAGACATAATTGAGAAATTTGCTCTTTCAAATCCCAATATTTCATTTCAGTTAATCGTTAACGGTAAAACCAAACTTTCAACAGGTGGAAACGGCGCTTTAAAAGATGTTATCTATCATGTGTTTGGCAAAGATGTTTATAAGGCTTTGCTTGAAGTTAACTACGAGTCTTTAGGTATTAAAATTAAAGGTTTTTGTGCGAAGCCCGAGTTTTCTTATCAGGCAAGAAACGGAGAACTTTACTTTGTAAATAAGCGTTTTGTTAAGAGTAAAGTCATTAATACAGCAATTGAAGAAGTCTACAGAAATTATTTGATGCAGCATAGGTTTCCTTTCTGTGTTCTTTATATAGACGTTGCACCCGACACAATAGATGTTAATGTTCATCCGCAGAAAATGGAAGTTAAGTTTTCGGATAATGAATTTATGTCTGATGCCGTAATTGAGGCTTTAAACGATGCATTTAACAATAAAGACTTAATTCCCAAGGTTTCGGTTGATGATAGGGATGTGGTGGTTGTTAATGAACCGGAGACGGAACCTGTTAGAGAAGAATTTCCTTTAAAAGAAGAATTTTCTATAACAGAAGAATCATCCATAAAAGAAGAACCTTCCTTAAAAGAAGAGTATGATGATTACTCTGTAAATGCTAATGAAACGTATAATAATGACACAGTTGTCGTAATGCCCAAAGAATTTGGAAAGCCTTCAAATGATGTTAGAATACCCGAGCCCTTTGAGAATTCAAGAAAAGATAGTTTTGTTTTTGAAAAAGCACCTGAGTATGTGCAGGAAACTTTATTTGAAAAGAAGCTGATTTCCGATGAACCTATAAAAGAATACAGGATTATAGGTCAGGTCTTTGACACGTATTGGCTGATTACATTGGACGACGACCTTTATATTGTAGATCAGCATGCCGCCCATGAAAAAGTAAACTATGAGCGATTTATGAATATCTACAATCAAAAAGAAGGTGCGTACGGTCAATCCGTTAATCCTCCGATGCTTTTACATTTATCCGCTATAGAGGCAAATACTTTGCTTGAAAACATGGGTGAATTTAATAAGCTTGGCTTTGAAATCGATGAATTCGGACAGGGCACATTTGCTTTAAGAACCGTTCCCCTGAATTTATACGGAATTGAAGAAGAAGAGATGTTTAAAAGGCTTCTTTCAGAACTTATTGAAAAAGGCGGAAGTTTTAAGCCTACATTTGTGTGCGAAAAGCTTGCCTCAATGTCTTGTAAGGCTGCAATTAAAGGTGGTCAAAGAATTACCGATGTTGAAATGGCAAATCTAATGAAGCAGCTTATGAAACTTGAAAATCCTTATAATTGTCCTCATGGAAGACCTGTTTTTATAAGGATGACCAAAACAGAACTTGAAAAGAAATTTAAAAGGATAGTGTAATGAATCCTCTTGTGATTATTGCAGGCCCTACAGCTGTTGGGAAATCTGCCTTAAGTATTTTGCTTGCAAAAAGAATAGACGCTGAAATTATATCCGCAGATTCCATGCAGGTTTATAAAGGCATGGACATTGGCTCTGCAAAAATCACAAAAGAAGAGATGCAGGGAGTGCCTCATCATTTAATCGATATATTGGAACCAACCGGTGATTTTAGTGTTGCGGATTTTAAAGATTTGGCAAAGAAAGCTTCTTTTGATATTTGTAAAAGAGGCAAAATTCCGATGCTTGTGGGTGGGACCGGTTTTTATATTCAATCACTTTTATATGATGTTGACTTTGATGAATCTAACGGAAAGGTTTCTTTATGCAGAGAAACACTTGAAAAAGAATATGATGAGCTTGGCCCTGATGTGATGTTTGAAAGATTAAAGAACGTCGATCCGGATTATTGTGAGATTATTCATAAAAACGATAAAAAAAGAGTAGTAAGAGCTTTGGAATTTTATTTGGATACAAAGACTCCCATAAGCAAGCACAATAATTTAGAAATGCAAAAAGAACCTGTTTACAATACAGGTTTCTTTGTCCTTACGGATGATAGGGAAAAGATATATAAAAGAATCAACGAGAGAGTCGACGTTATGGTAAAATCAGGTCTTGTTGATGAAGTAAAAAGGTTAAAAGATTTAGGGTTAACCAAAGAAAATGTTTCGATGCACGGTCTGGGATACAAAGAGATTTTAATGTATTTAGATAACGAGATTTCTTTGGATGAAGCTGTTTATATGATAAAAAGAGATTCCAGACACTTTGCAAAAAGACAGCTTACATGGTTTAAAAGAGAGAGAAATGTGACCTGGGTTTCAATCGATAAATTTGGCTATGACAAAGAAAAGATTCTTGATTTTATGTGTGAAGAACTTAGAAAGAAAAATATAATAATTTAATTAATTTTCACAATTAAGATTATCTTTGTGATATTATATAAAAAGGTTTTGTCTTAAAAGACGAGAGAGAAGTCTTTTTAAATATGGAAAAATCTTTTTGCACATTTCATAATGAAATGTCAAATACTTGCTTTATTGCCGATAACCTTCCATATGAAAAGCTGCTAAAAAACGGTGTAAGTAATTTAACGGATGCCGATCTTTTGGCGGTTATCTTAAGGACAGGTGCTAAGGGGCAGAATGTTCTTGATGTATCATATGATATTTTGAATCATCCTTTAGTAAAGAGATACGGTCTTTCGGGATTATATATGTTGTCCTTACAAGATTTTAAAAAGATAAAAGGCATCGGCGAAATAAAGGCTTCGCAACTCATTGCGGTTTGTGAACTTACCAAGCGAATTAAGGGTAACTTTCAAAAGAACAAGTTTATTGCAAAGAACCCTAAAGTCATTTCCGATTATTACATGGAAGAAATGAGAACGCTTGATAGAGAAAGAGTTTTGGCTATATTTCTTGACTCTAAAAGAGCAAAGATTTGCGACAAAGTAATCAGTATAGGCACCCTTGATTCAAGTATTTTAAATCCGAGAGAAATTTTTAAAGATGCTCTTAGTGTAAATGCTTCAAGTTTTGTGGTGCTTCATAATCACCCAAGCGGAGATCCCACGCCCAGTTTAGATGATAAAACTGTTACAAAGAGAATTAAAAGCAGCTCCGAACTTTTGGGGATTCCGATTTTGGACCATATAATCATAGGTGATAATCGCTATTTTTCTTTTAGGGAGAGCGGTTTGTTATAGGAGGAAGTAAATTGAACAATTTAGCATTCGGAATCGATCTTGGCACAAGTAATATTCGAATTTACAACAGTGTCGACGACAATATAATGATGGAAAAGAATATGATTGCCATCGAAAACAAGCGTACCATTTTTGCATATGGCGATTCTGCTTTTGAAATGTATGAAAAAGCTCCCGGCAATATTCATATTTCTTATCCTTTATCAAATGGTGTTATTGCAGACATCAATAACATGGAAATCATTATTAAATATTTTGTCACTTCACTTTTAAACGGAAACATAAAGCCTGCGGAATATTATATTGCCGTTCCTACAGATGTTACCGAAGTTGAAAAGAGAGCTTTCTATGACCTTATTAAAGAAAGTAATGTTAAGGCTAAGAAAATTATGGTGGTTGAAAAAGCAATCGCGGACGGACTTGGAATGGATATAGATATCAAGAATTCTCAAGGCGTTTTGGTGGTTGATATAGGTTTTGATACTACGGAAGTTTCAATTCTTTCTCTTGGAGGAATTGTTTTAAGCCGATTGATTAAAACCGGTGGCTTAAAGTTTGACGAAGCTATTAAGAATGCTGTAAGAAAAGAGTTTTCTTTGTTTATCGGCGGCAAGACCGCAGAAAACGTAAAGATAAATTTAAAAGAGCTTGAAGAAGCCGGAAAGAACGCTGTCGTTTACGGAAGAGACATTGTTACAGGGCTTCCGGTTGAAAGAGAGATTTCTACAGAAATCGTTGACAGAGCTCTGGATGAACACTTTGATGCTATTATTGATAATATAAAAGTTATTTTGGAACGTACTCCTCCGGAACTTTCCGCCGATATTTATCGCCACGGAATTTATTTAACCGGTGGCGGTTCGATGGTAAATAAACTTGCCGAGCGAATCGCAAACGGTACGGGACTTAAGGTAAACTTAGCTGAGAACCCTCAATCGAGCGTTGCTCTTGGCCTTGCTAAAATCATTAAAGATGATAACTTTAAATCCGTTGCATATTCTATAGAAGGAATGGGTAAATGAGTCCTGTCATAAAGAAAAAAGGAGAAAAATTTACATTTCAAAGTAAATATCTCCTTTTTATTTTAACAATATTGTGTTGCATATTACTGGTTGTTACATACACAACCGATATTTTTGATAAGCCTCTTAACTATGCTGTTAATTATGTAATTGTGCCTTATCAAAAAGGAATTTCAGTAATCGGTAGCAGACTGTCTGCGAAGAAAGATGAGCTTGTCAACATTCGTGATTTAATTGAAGAAAACGCGAATTTAAAGCAAAAGATTGCTGACCTTGAAGATGAAAACACCAGATTATTGCAAGATAAGTATGAGCTAAACAATTTAAGATCACTTTTTGAACTTGATGCGTCCTATGAGGGATACAAAAAGACCGGCGCCAGAGTTATTTATAAAGAAGCGGGAAACTGGTTCTCTGATTTTATTATAGACAAAGGCTCCAACGAAGGAATCGAGCTAAATATGAATGTTGTCTGCGGTAACGGCCTTGTGGGATATGTTTCCATGGTGGGGCCTGACTGGAGCCGTGTTACAAGCATCATATCTGATGGCACAAACGTTTCCGCAATGGTTATTTCATCATCAGATAACCTTATAGTATCCGGTTCATTAGACTTAATTAATGATGGTGTAATAGCATTTTCGCAGCTTATAGATGAGGAATCCGTTGTAGGTATCGGCGATAAGGTTGTTACAAGTAATATAAGTGACAGATATATGCCGGGTATTTTGATTGGTTACATTAGCGAAATCAATCCCGATGCCAACAATTTAACAAAGTCAGGTCTTTTGTTACCTGTTGTTGACTTTGAAAACATCGAAGAAGTTTTGGTTATATTGGATCAAAAGAAAAATATAACCGAAGAAGATCGGAAGAACGCAATAACGCAAGAATAATTTATGAAAAGATTTATAATAACCTTTCTTTTGCTAATTACATCTTTTGTGTTGCAGGGAACCTTATTTAAGAGCTTGTCTTTTGGCGGAATATCTCCAAACATGACTCTTATTTTGGTTGTATCTCTGGGTCTTATGCGTGGGAAGAAAACGGGTATGATTACCGGTTTCTTTGCAGGCCTTCTTTTTGATGTATTCTTTGGAGAGTACATCGGTTTTTATTCGCTTTTAATGATGTATACCGGTTTCTTTGCGGGAAGCTTTAGTAAAGTATTTTTCCCTGAAGATGTTAAGCTTCCAATGAGCATGATTGCCATCAGTGATTTGATTTATGGCTTTTTATGCTATTGTTTCTTGTTCCTTCTAAGAGGAAAACTAAATGTAGGATATTATTTTTTGCACGTTTGCGTGCCTGAATGTGTTTATACACTTGTTGTAACAATTATTTTTTATCCCCTTATTCTTGGTATAAATAATTTCCTTGAAAAGGGTGAAAGAAAGCAGGCAAGAAAGTTTGTTTAATAAGCTTAAAGAATATTTAATGAGCTTAATATCGTCAAGAATTATTTACCTTTTGGTGTTTTATTCTGTATTGTTCGGTATTTTGATATACCGTATTTTTGACATGCAGATTATTAGGGGCGAAGACTATATCAATAACTTTGAAATGAAGCAAAAGAAGGAACGCTTTATTGATGCTGCCAGAGGTAATATTTATGATTGTAACGGAGTTTTGCTTGCCTATAACAAGCTAGCTTATTCCGTAACCATAGAAGACGTATATGAATCAGGCAAAAAGAAAAATGAAAATTTAAATAAAACTATATATAAAACCATCAACATCATTGAGGAAAACGGAGATACCATTGATATTGATTTTGGTATCGGCCTAGATGAAGACAATAATTATCAATTTACATTGTCAGGCGCGAGACTTTCTCGTTTTAAGGCAGATATTTACGGAGAAGCATATGTGGATAATATGACATATGCCCAGGCTTCATCATCTCCCGATGAAATAATAGAATACTTAGCAGGAGATGATAAGTTTAATATTTCGGAAATGGGCGTTTCAAAAGAAATGACCTTAAAAATGGCCGCCATCAGATATGCCATGAGTTTAAATGCATATCAAAAATACATTTCTACAGTTATATCTACAGATGTTTCAGATAAAACCGTTGCAGTTATATACGAAAATTCAAATATTTTACGCGGTGTAAATATTTCGGAAGATACAATAAGAGTGTATCCTAACGGAAAGTATACCGCTCAGATTGTAGGTTATACAGGTAAGATTAACTCAGATGAA